>JANPIT010000541.1:0-6375 GCA_031425115.1 Opitutaceae bacterium
CGTCGGCTTGTCGGGCACGCTGTGCTGCCACTGCACCTGCTGGTCACTGTGCGAGAAAAGCTGGGGGGGAAGCGGGACGGTGCCGCGGGTGTATTGGTCCTTGGTTGTCGGATACACGAGCGTGCCGACGTTGGCCAGGAAGGCGGCGCGGCCGGAGTTGAACAGATTTTCGAGCTCCGGGACGGCGGCGTGCAGCGCCCAGCTGCGGCCATCGGAGGTCCGGGGCGTGATGGCGCGGAGTCCGGTTTGCGGGAGCGCGAGATTGGTGCGGGCGGAGGCGTAGGCGGCGTAGGCGGAGCCAGTGGGGACGATGAGGTTGTTGGCGTCGTTGCCACCGTTGAGGAAAAGGCACACGAGGGCCTTGTAGTCACCGGCCACGGCGCCGGCACGCGAGGGCTCCTGCGGACCGTTGGCGGGATTGGCGGCGGCGGCCATGAGGCGCAGGCTGCCGAGCGCAGAGAGGAGACCGACGGAGCCGACGGCGGCGCAGCAGGCCGAGCCGAGGAAGTCGCGGCGGGAGAGGTCGGGGGTGGAGGCGGAGGGCTCGGTAGCGGATTTCTTGCTCATGGACGGAGAGGGGAGAAAGGGGAGGGAGAGTTGGAAAATCTTGCTCGTGATTCGTGCTCTTACTCTTGCTCGAATTCGGGGTGCTCAACGGAAGAGCACGAGCACGAGTAAGAGCATGGGCACGAGGCTGATTACTTCTGCACCGCCGAGGCGGGGCTGGTGAGGACGAGGAGGATCGCGGTGTTGGTGCGATCGAGGGCGGACGTGTTCGCGGGGAGAGCCGCGAGCGCGTTCGTGATGCGGGTGCGGGTGGCGGCGGGGAGCGCGTTGGCGGTGAGGACGAGGCTGAGGTGATCGAGGAGCGCGGCGGGCGTGGTGATCATGGCCTGCTCCGCGGTGGTTTTCAGCGTGATGGTGTAGGGCCCGGGCGGCGTCGTGGGCACGGTGGCGTTTACGAACGTGCGCAGGAAATTCGGCACGTTGATCGCGTAGTTGTCGTCGGTGATTTCGAACTCAGGGACCACGAGGCCGGCGCGAGCGAGGTCGCCGGGGAGCACGTAGTCGGAGTGGTAGAAGTTGAAAACCGTCGGTGAGCGCAGGGCGGCTTGGGCGAGGTTGCCTTGCACGCCATCGAGGCGCGTGGCGGAAAAAGTATTGGGCGCGCGGTTGATCTGCTCGGCGGTGGCCGGCCGTGGCGTGGCGCTGGTAATGGGCACGGAGTCGACGGTGTTTTGATAACCGAGGAAGCGGCCGCTGGCGGAGGAGGCGTCGAAGCCGCGGAGGAGGCTGGTGAGGCGGAGGATCGGCTCCTTGAGTTTGCCGAAGGAAACGTTGGCGGCCACGGCGGGGGAGCGGGCTTCGTAGTCGGTGAGGATCGCCCGGACCACGGCGCCGAGATCGCCGCGGGTGCCGGAGCCGTTGTTGCGGAATTTTTCGGAGACGCGGTAGACGTAACCGGGGCTGGGGTTGCTGGTGACGAGGCGCTGGATCAGGAGCTTCGAGATGAACGAGGGGGTGTTCGCGTGGTTGAAGAGTGCGTCGAGGGCGAGGCGCAGATCCGTCGTGCCGCCCTGGCTCGCGGGTATCGGAGTAGTGGAGACGGGGCTGATGTTCTTCGCCGTATCGTCGTGAAACGCGGGGAAGAGCTGCATCGGCGTGAAGTAGTTGGTGCCGGCCGTGCGGAAGTTATTCAGGTTGGTGGAGGGATACGCCCAGCCGGTGAAGACCTTGGCCATCTCGGTGATGGTCGTCTGATTGTAGGTCGGGATCGGGAGGCCGTCGGCGCCAAGGACGAGGGTGCCGTCGGGCTGGAGCTGCACCAAGCCGATGGTGAAGAGCTGCATGATCTCGCGCGCGTAATTTTCATCGGGCGTGGTCAACGTGGCGCCGGAGGCGTCGAAGGTGGCTTTTGAATTGCGCAGGGAGCTGAGGTAGAGGCCCATCATGGGGCTGAGCGTGACCTGCTCGAGGAGCGTGCGGAAATTACCGAAGGCGCCGTTGCCGAGCATGTCGTAGTAGGCGGCGAGCGGGGCGGCGTGGCTGTCCTCGCCGAGCCCGACGTCAGAGACGACGAGGATCTGGCTCAGAGCAAAGGCGACACGCTGGCGGAGTTGATCGGGAGCGGTGAGCGCGAGTTTCCACCAGGCGGCCTGGCGGTTGGGCGGGTGGACGGCGTTCCAGTTGGTGAAGCTGCCGCTGCCGCCAAACGTCGTGCGGTCGGCGGTGGTGGCGGCTTGGTGGGAGGAAAACGGGAGGGCGAACTGCGTGTTGAGCCAGGCGTCGATACTGCCGCCGGTGAGGGCGTCGATCTCGGCTTTGGTGGGACCGAATGTGGCTTGGGTGAGCAGGCGCGCGGCGTCGGTCGCGGTGACGTTGTTCAACGATACGGGCGGCGGCGCGGACGGCGTGGTGAAGGTGCGCGAGCCGGTGCCGACGATGAAGGAGCCGCGGACTTCACCCGTCGGGTAGTTCGCGGTGTCGATGCCGACGAAAATGTTGCCGGTTTTCAGCGCGTCGAGGAGCTGGTTGCTCGTGTAGTTGCCGACGGGGAGAAACAGCCACTGGGCGTTGCCGCTGGCGGCGTAGGGGAGAGTGAAAACGAAATCGCCGCTCGGCCCGATGCGCAGATGCGCGGAGGTGACGGGGGAGCTGAGGTTGGAGACGTTGACGCTGACGGCGGCGAGGCTGCCGTCGGAGCTGAGGAGAATCGTGGCAGTGCCGGAAGCGGTGGAATTGGTGGCGCTGCCTTCGGGGCGGATGTTCGCGACGTAGAGGGTGGCAGAGCTGTCGGCGATGGTCGCGGTGGCGGACGTTTCGGCGCCGATGATGTAAGCGGGATTGGTGACGAGCGTGATGACGACGGTGTCGGTGCCCTCGTTGGTGAGGTCAGGATTCGGGAGCAGCGGGAGCCTCGCGGTGGTCGCGCCGGCGGGAATCACGATCGAGCCGGAGAGTTGGACAAAGTCGGAGCCGTTGACGGCCGAGCCGCCGACACCGTAACGCACGGTGAGAGGATCGAGCGTGGAGCCGGTGCGCGTAAAGGTGAACTCGCCGTTTTTGCTGCCGGTTTCGTCGGCGGTGGCTTTGCTGGCGAACACCGTGACGACCGGCGGCTCGTTGGGCGAGAGGTCGTAGATTTCGACGAGGGCGGCGCCGCTGGTGTTGTTCACGCCGCTGGCTTGGACGGTGTAGTTGCCGGGGGGAAGATCGAGGAGGAGCGCGGCGTCGTTGCTGCCCGCGGTAGGAAAGGCGAATGCGCCGGTTTGGCTGAAGGCGCTGCGCAGCGTCGCGGCGTCGGCGAGGCCGGCGGCAGCGGGCGTGTGCCAGTTGTCGTTACTGGCGACGGGGCCCGTGGGCGCGCTGGTGCGCATGAGGGTGATCTGCGGATTCGCGAGGACGCCGGTCACGCCGAATTGCGTGAGGGCGGGGCCCGCGGCGCGGATGAGGAGCTTGCGGGTGCCGCCGCCGGGCGAGATGACGAAGCCGGGCGTGAGCACGCCGGAGGCGCCGCCGACTTGGGCGCGGGTGGAGAGGTTGACGAACTTGCCGCCGGTCGCGCCGGCTTCGTAGACCTCGATGATCGCATTGCCCGTGGTGCCGCCGACGCCGCTGACCTGCGCGGAATAGGAACCGGGGGCGAGGGTGGTGACGATCGCGGCGTCGCGGGACTGGGCGGTGAGCGCGAAGGCGCCGACGCTGGCGAAGGCGGTGGCGTCCGCGGCGTTCCAGTTGTCGTTGGATGCGGCGACGGTGGTGGAGGAATTCGGACCGAAGACCGTGAGGGTGGGATCGGCCAGGGTGTTTTGGACGTTGAAGGGAGCGGTCGCGAGGCGCGCGCCGACGGCGCGGATGACGACTTGTTTCGGCGTGGTGCCCGTGATTACAAAACCGGCGGTGAGCACATCGGCGCCGGTGCCGACGCGGGTGAGCGTCGAGACATTGGCGAGGCGCGGTTCCTGGGCGGAAAGCGCAGTGAGGGAGGCGAAGGCCGCCAGCGCGCACGAAGCGGCGGCGAAGGCGGAATGGAAGCGCAGGATTTTCATGCGGGCAGCGGGCGAAGGGGGGTGCGGGAACGTAGGAGTGCGCGCGGCGGTTGTCGCGAAAAATGTGCAACGGCGAAGATTCGGCTGCGCGCCGCGGTGGGTCGTGCTTTGCGCGCGGCCTCGAAGACTCAACTGAGAAGGCAAGCCGCCCGCGGAGCGGCCGGCCCACCTCGAACCAGGCGCGGGCGGCCCGTCACTTTTGCGAACGCGCAAATCTCAGAGGAAGCCGAGGTTCGGTTTCGCGAAGCGGCCGATGTTGGGCAGGACGACGGGGAGATTCGTCGCACTGACACCGAACCACGTGGCGAGTGTGGCGTTGTATTCGTCGACGCTGGTCGAGGGCAGCCAGCGCCCGCGGTCGGTGTCGTCGGGGCCGTTGATTGCGAGGCTGGGCATGGCTCCGTAGATATCGCCGCCCTGCACCGCGCCGCCCATGATGAACTGGTGGTTACCCCAGCCGTGGTCGGTGCCACCGGCATTGGGAATGTAGGTGCGACCGAAATCGGAGGCCGTAAACGTCGTGACCTGGCTCGCGACGCCGAGCTCGACCGTGGCATCGTAGAAGGCAGCGAGACCGGCGCTGAGTTCCGCAAGGAGCGGGCCGTGGGCGTCGCCTTGCGCGCCATGCAGGTCCCAGCCGCCGAGCTGCACGAAAAAGATCTGGCGCTTCAGGCCGAGGGTGGGCGCGACGGAAATGAGGCGTGCGACCATCGCGAGGCGAGCGGCGGTGGGGCTGCCGGGGAAGGCGGTGCGCAGCGCGGGCGCGGAGCGGAGCACGTTGGAGATCAGCTCGCTGTCGTCGATGGCCTTGCGGCTGATGGCGCCGAATGCGGCGGCGTGGGCGTTGGCGTGCGGCGCGGCGAGGAGATTTTTCAGCGTGTTGATGCGCGTGCCGATCAACGCGGGTGCGATGGGAGCGGTCAGGCTGCCGACGACGATGCCGCTGGCGCCGCTGGCGTTCATCGTAAACTGGCCGACGGAGCGCCCGCGTTGGAACGAGTTGTTCCCGTTCATCGAAATCGACATCGAGATCTGGTTGTTCGAATTCTGCGCGTCGAGCAGATCGGCGAGGCGGCCGCCCCAACCCGTCTCGAACGGTTTGTCGGCGATGCTGCTCTGCCACTGAAAAATCTGGTCGCTGTGCGAGAAGAGCTGCGGCGGCGTGTTCCGACCGGCGCGGTAGTCGGCGAGCGTCGTCGGTCGGAGAAGCGTGCCGACGTTGGCGAGCACGGCCAGTTTGCCACTGGCAAAAAGCTGCTGCAGCCCGGGGACGGACGGATGCAGTCCGTAGGTGCGGCCGTCGGAAAAGCGGCGGGGTGAGATCGGGAGAAGGCTGGCTTGAGGCACCGCGAGATCAGCGCGGGCGCGGGCGTAGGTGGCGTGGCTCGAGGCGTCGGACGGCACGAGGACGTTGGTGGCGTCGTTGCCGCCTTGGAGGAACACGCACACGAGCGCTTTGTAGTCGGCGGGCAGCGCGGCGGCGCGCGTGGGGAGACTGTCGGCGGCGACCGCGCCGAGGACACGGAGCTGGCCCAGCGCCGAGAGCAGGCCGGTGGTGCCGACCGCGGCGCAACACTGGCCGATAAAATGCCGGCGAGGTTTCATAAGCGGCGGGGAGAGGTGGATTGGCTAAATAAATTCGTGCTCTTGCTCGTGCTCGTAATCGTAATCGTCGGGACGGCCGGATGCGGATGGAGGAAGAGCAAGATTAAGAGCAAGAGTAAGAGCACGACTCACGAGCTTGGCTTAGCGCTGCGTGGCGCCGTCGGGGCAGAGGATGACGAGCTGGAGCGCGGTTTGGACGCGGACCAGGTCGGACTCGGTGGAGAGAGATTGGAGGGCGCCGAGGATCGCGGCGCGCGTGGCGGCGGTCATCTGGTTGGCGCAAAAGATGAGGTTGAGCTGATCGAGGAGGGCGGTGGGATCGCGGGCGTGGGCGAGAAAAGGCGTGTAGTTGGGCACCAGATACGGTGAAGCGCGGGCCGCTGGCTGCGGGAGCGTGGCGACGTCGCGGAAGAGGAAGGTGGAGATCGCATTCGGCACCTGAATCGCGTTTTCGGAATCGACGATCTCGAGCTCCGGCGAGACAAGGCCCGCGGCCGACATCGCGCCGGGCGGCGAATAGACTGGCGAGAAAAAGTTGAAGACGGTCTTCGCGCCGAGCGGCGCCTGCGAGGGAACGCCGAGCACCTTGGCGGGGTGATAGCCGCTCGGGTTGCCGAAGAAACCATCGAGAAACTGACCATTGGGTGCGGCAAACGCCAGGGCACGGAGAAACGCGGAGAGGCGCAGGAGTGGCTCCTTGATTTTGCCGTAGCCCGGATTG
>JANPIT010000542.1:0-2005 GCA_031425115.1 Opitutaceae bacterium
GGTCGCATTGCTCGCCGAAGCCATCGCCCGCCTCCCTACCCGGTGTCGTGACGTTTTCATCCTCTATAAAATCAATGGACTGCCCCGCAGGGAAGCGGCGGCGCAGTTGGGCCTCTCCGAGAAGACCGTGGAAGTTCACACCGCGCGGGCGATGAGGCACTGCGAGGCGTTTTTCCAAGCCAAGGGGGTCAAAGGAGTGTTCGATCATGAAACGCGCTGACGCTGATTCTCCGGACGAAGCCGGTGCCCGTGAGGCAACGCCCGAAACGGTGAAGGCCTTGCAATGGCTGAAGCACAGCGCCGCACAGGAAGAACTGCTTGGGGAAATTTCGCAGCAGGTGGGGCGTCGGCGGCGGCGGCGGATCGAGGCGGTAGCGACCGCCTGCCTGGTTCTGGTTCTATGTGCGGTGGTGTGGCGCAAAGGACTGGTCACAGCGGCGACCGGCGAGCGTCCGCTGGCCGCGCTGCAGCCGACCGCGACGATCTCAGCTCCGGCGCGTGAGGTCCTTCCTGACGGTTCCGTAGTCGAGCTGAAGGAAGGTGCCGCGATTGCGCACGACTACACGGAGGCGCGGCGCAGTGTCACGTTGCTGCGGGGCGAAGCGCATTTCCAGGTAGCGAGGAATCCGGTGCGTCCCTTCGTGGTCACGGCGGGAGGTGTGGCGGTGCGTGCCGTGGGCACGGCGTTTTCGGTGCAATTCGGGGCGGCGGCTGTCGAAGTCCTCGTGACGGAAGGCCGGGTGGCAATCGAGAAGAGCGGTGCGACGGCGACGGCTCCCGCGGCGGTGGAACCGCCGGCTTTGTTGCAGGCGCGCGATCACGCGTTGATCCGTCATGCGGAAGTGGAGTTCGTGCCGGAGTTGAGCACCGTGCCGGAAACGGATTTGGCGAAGCGGTTGGCGTGGCGGGTGCCGCAGCTCGAATTTTCCCGCACGCCGTTGCCCGAGGTTATCACGCTGATGAACCGGCACGGCGGCGACGGTAGGATCGTGGCCGATCTGCCCGCGACGGAACTCGCGGACATGAAACTGAGTGGATTTCTGGCGGCCGATAATGTCGACGGCCTCGTGCGGATGCTCGAAGCCAATTTCCCGCTGGTCGCGGAACGGCACGCGGGCGGAATCCGCCTGCGCAAGAGAACGCCGTAGCCCAAAAAAGACCTAAGGCATCTGGCGAGGGTGGGCGTCTTTAGAGATATGCCCCAACTTGTTTCGACTCTTTTACCTTGGCCAAAGTGGTTGCGCCGTGCGGCGCTCGCGACGGGTCTTGCGCTCACCCAACTGAGTTTCGCGGCCGAACCGGCCAAGCGGAATTTCGACCTGCCGGCAGGCCCGGCGGAAGCGGCGTTGAAGCGTCTGGCGCAGCAATCCGGTCTCGAGGTGGTCTTCGCCAGTTCGCTCACCGAAGGCGTCCGGGTGCCGGCGGTGCGGGGCGAGCTCACCGCGATGGAGGCGGGACAGCGGCTACTGGCAGGGACCGGGCTCACGGTGGTGCGCGACGAAAAAACCGGCATGCTTTCCGTCGCTCGCGCGGGGACGGCCTCGACCCCGAGCGCTCCACCCGCCGCGGCAAAAAACGGCGATAGCCGGCGCCCCGCGGTTGCGACCGCCGCTGCGCCGGCGCCGGATGAGGGCGCAATCGTGCTGAGCGAATTTCGGGTCGATGCCTCGACGGACGTTGGCTATCGCGCGACCAACGCCACCTCCGGCACGCGCCTCAATACGGCCATCAAGGACATCCCGATGCCGATCAAAGTCGTCACAAAGGAGTTCATCGACGACATCGGCGCCTACGATTTCAAGGAAGCGCTGATTTACGAAGCCGGCATCACGCAGGACTTCGTGCAGACGGGAAATAATTTCCTCTTTTCGTCCTCGGGCACCGGCCAGCAGGGTCAGGGACTCGGCGACCGCTCCAGCACGACGATCAACATCCGCGGCTACAACTCGCGCCGTCAGCTCCGCAACGGCTTCGTCACGACGTCCGTCACGGACAACGTCAACGT
>JANPIT010000543.1:0-3094 GCA_031425115.1 Opitutaceae bacterium
GATGGACGGAAACGTCGCGGAGACGCCGCCGACGTTGTTCGTGCCGGCGGAGACCGACCGCGCGCGTTGGACTGCGTTGCAGGCCGAGATTGCGCGTAGCCGCGAAGTTCTGACCGCGCGGGCGAAAGGTGCGGACGCGGACTTTGAGGCGTGGCTGGCTGCGGCGAAAACATTTCAGGCGCCGCCGTCGGATCGCACGGTCCGCCTGCATTTGCCGTTGAACACGGCGGACGGGCCCGACGCGGTCGGGGGCATCTTTGGTCCTGCGCCCAAGATCAACGGCCTCGATCGCGTGTTGGGCGATGCGGTGGCCTTGCGCGGCGGCGGCGCGGAGAGTTTCGGCTTGTTCGTGCGGGTCGACGAGACGCCGACAGGGACACTGATTTCCTGTCTCGATGCCGAAGCGAAACAAGCAGGCTGGGAGGTTTTTCTCGAGCAGGGAAAGATTGGCTTGCGGGTGACTGATGGCACCGGCCGCGTGAACGCACGCGGGCTGGCGAGTGCTGCGCTTGCTCCCGGAAAATGGCATCACGTCCTATTCAGCTTCGACACTGCTTCAATGCGGAGTCGGACGATCGAGGTGTTTGTCGACGGCCGCTCGGTCGCGAATTCGACGATTTCGGCGCACCTGCCCGTGGATATCGTGCCCACCGCGCCCTTGCGCCTTGGGGCGCGTGATGCTGCGGGCCAGCCCGCCGCGCCACTCGCGGGCGGCACGGTGTGGGTGCAAGACGTGCGGCGCTACCAACGCGGCTTCGTCGCGGCTGACACCAAGGAGTGGGCGGACTTGATCGACGCCCGCACGGCGCTGGACGCAGAGGCGGACAAGCGCACGCCTGCCCAGCTGAAAGTGTTGCGGTCGCATTATCTAACCGCAGTCGATCCGGCGTCCGTCAGCGCTAACGCGGGACTCGAGCGCCTGCTCACCGAAGAGGACGCCCTGCGGCGGAGGGGTGGAGTTACGCTCGTCATGGAGGAGAAAAAAGGCGAGGAGCCCTTCGCGCATGTTCTGATCCGCGGGGAGTATTCACAACTTGGCGACAAAGTGACCGCGGGCACGCCCGGCGTTTTGCCGCCGCTGCCGGCGGAAGGGCCCCGCAATCGGCTGGCGCTGGGCCGCTGGCTGGTCGCGCCGGAGAATCCTTTGACGGCGCGGGTGACCGTAAATCGCGCATGGCAACAGCTCTTTGGCGTCGGCTTGGTGGAATCCGCGGGAGATTTCGGCGTGACCGGCGCGCGACCCTCGCACCCTGAACTCCTTGACTGGCTGGCGGTCGAGTTTCGCGAGTCCGGTTGGGATTATCGGAGGCTGATGCGACTACTCGTGACAAGCGCGACCTACCGCCAAACGGCCGCGGTGACCGCCGATTTGCTGGAGCGGGATCCGGCCAACCGGTTGATCGCTCGCGGGGCGCGGTATCGGCTCGACGGTGAGCAGTTGCGCGACCAAGTGCTCGCGGCGTCCGGGTTGCTCGTGGCGAAGCTGGGCGGTCGGCCGGCGCGCCCGTATCAGCCGGAAGGCGTCTGGGAGGAAGTGGCGATGAAGGAGTCGACGACGCGGTTCTACCGGGCGGACTCGGACGAAAATCTGTATCGCCGATCGCTCTACACATTGTGGAAACGCACGGCGCCTCCGCCGGCGATGGACTTGCTCAACGCGCCGAGCCGCGAGGTCTCTTGTGTGCGGCGTGATCGCACCAACACGCCGCTCCAAGCGTTGGTGACATTGAACGACCCGCTTTTCGTGGAATCGTCCCGGCAACTGGCTGCTCGGGTATGGCGGGAGGCCGGAAGTGGTTTCGACGCGCGACTCGACGCCATCACGCTGCGCCTGCTCGGTCGCCCGCTGGTGGGACCGGAGCGCGCGGTGGTGCAGCGCACACTCACCGCCGCCCTTGCCACGTATCAGCGTGAGCCCGACAAAGCGCGCGAGTTGCTGGCCGTCGGGATGTCGCGGGCGGACGCGTCGATTCCGGTCCCGGAACTGGCCGCGTGGACGTTGGTGGCGAGCCAGGTGATGAACCTCGATGAGTCGCTAACGAAATGAAAAACAACTTTAGGCCCGGAAACCAGTTGTGCCCTTCGTGCTCAAGCAGGGCGCAGCAGGTCTGCGCCCCTACCAAAATGCCATGAGTTCACTCCCGCCCGATTGGAAAAATACGTTCGACGCCTACAATGCCGCGATCTCGCGGCGGCAGTTTTTCCGCGCGTCGGGCACCGGGCTGGGGGTGGCGGCGCTGGCATCCCTCATCGGCAGTGGCGGCAGCCGGGCGCTCGGCTCGAGTGCGCCGCAAGGCGCGGCGCCGGTGTCGCTGACGACCGCGCTGAACGAGCCGTGGCGCATCGCGCCAAAGGCCAAGCGCGCGATCTACATATCGCTGATCGGCGCGCCGTCGCAGCTCGACCTCTTTGACTACAAGCCCGCGTTGCGCGCGCGTTTCAAAGAGGACTTGAAGGATTGGCTGGCGGGGCAGGGCGAGCGGCTGACCGGCATGACGGCGCGGCAGGCGGCGTTTCCGCTGGCGCCGACCATGTTCAATTTTGCGCAACACGGGCAGAGCGGTGCGTGGATCAGCGAGCTGCTGCCGTGGACGGCGAAGATGGCGGACGATTTGTGCTTCATCCGCTCGATGAAGACGGACGCGATCAATCACGAGCCGGCGAACCAACTCGTCTACACGGGATCGATGCAGAACGGAAAGGCCTCGATCGGCTCGTGGCTGGCTTATGGCCTGGGTTCCGCGAACAAGGATTTGCCGGCGTTCGTGGTGCTGCACGCGAAGCACTCGAGCCCGTTTTCAAATGTGCAGGCGATCTCGGCGCGGCTGTGGGGCAGCGGCTTCCTTCCCGGCAAGCATGCGGGGGTGTCGTTTCGCCCGCAGGGTGATCCCGTGCTCTATCTCAACGATGCGCCGGGCATCCCGCGGGAGTTGCGGCGCACGATGCTGGACGGGCTCGAGGCGTTGAATCGCCGGAGTTACGAGCAGATCGGCGACCCGGAAATTCAGACACGCACCCAACAATACGAGATGGCGTTCCGGATGCAGGCGAGCATCCCGGAGCTGGCGGATCTTTCGCAGGAGCCGGAATCGAC
>JANPIT010000544.1:0-4782 GCA_031425115.1 Opitutaceae bacterium
ATGACCGCGGCGGGATTGCGGATGTGACGCAAGAGGTTCGCCTGCGTCAGCACGCGGGTGACTCCGCCAAGCGGCGGCCCGATGCCGTCGCGGTCCAACCCATGGCATCCAGCGCAGAGCTGCGTGAACAGAGTCCGCCCCTGCCCGAGCGTCGCTTCGTCGCGCGAATAAACCGGCAAGGGCGAAAGTAACGACGGTGCGACTGGTGTCGGAGCCTGGGCGGCGAAACCGCCCGACGCTACCGCCGCGAAGGCGACAAGCGTGCGAAGGCGCGGAAGAAGCGTTTGGAACGGCACGGGGAAAAAGGGGCGGTTGATCGGACAGCGCCGAAAATCTTTCGTCCCGCCGGAGGCCCGACGCGAGCGAAAGAAACATCCGATAACCGCGCCCGAAACCGCAGCCGCGCGGTGAGTGCCGTTCCGCGTGCCGAGCCTCAGCACAAACCGCTGGAGGCATTCGAGCCGTTGCACCCGACCGCTTTCTCCAGAGGTAAATCGCGAAATCCGCGGGAGAAGAATATTCTCGCCGCCGTATTCGAAAATCCTCCTCGTTATCCCTCCCCCTCTCGCTTCTCCGTCACACCACAATCGCCATCAGCTTCCATGCGTTTTTTACTTCGGCGCGCGGCTCACGGTCATGTTCAAGGTGCGAACGAGTCTTTTTGGTTTAGCTGATTCCGCATGAATTTCCTTCAACTCGCGCTGCGTCGCCCTCTCACTGTGGTCGTCCTGGTCATTGCGGTGGCTCTCGCGGCAACGCTCGCCATCCAGCGGATGTCGCGCGACATCTTCCCTCCGCTCGGCGTCCCCACCATCTACGTGGCGCAGCCGTATGGCGGCATGGATCCGGCCCAGATGGAAGGGTATCTGACTTACCGATACGAGTATCACTTCCTCTACATCGCCGGCATCTCACACGTCGAATCGAAGTCGATTCAGGGAGCTTCCATCATGAAGCTCCAGTTTCATCCGGGCACGGACATGTCGCAGGCCCTGTCGGAAGTGATCGCCTACGTGAACCGTTCCCGCGCCTTCATGCCGGCGGGGACGCCCGCGCCGTTCGTCACGCGTTTCGATGCCGGCAGCGTCGCAGTCGGCTACCTGGTTTTCTCGACCGACAACCCGAACCGCACGCTCGGCGAGATGCAGGATCAGGCGCTGAATCGCGTGCGCCCTTCCTTTGCCACGTTGCCCGGTGTGTCGGCCCCGCCACCGTTCGGCGGCAGTTCGCGCGGCATCATCGTCAACGTGAATCCCGAGCGCATGCGCGCCTACGGCCTCTCGCCCGATGAAATCGTGAAGGCGCTCGCCGAGGCCAACCCGATCAGCCCCTCGGGTAACATGAACCTCGCGGACAAATATCCGATCGTGGAGATGAACTCGATCGTGAAGAACATCAAAGACCTCGAGGCCGTGCCGCTGCGCACCACGGCCAACGGGGCGGTGTTCGTCCGCGACGTAGCGACCATCGAAGATGGCGCCGACATCACGACCGCGCACGCCTTGGCCAACGGTCTGCGGACGGTTTACCTGCCGGTCACTAAGCGCGGCGATGCCTCGACGCTCGCGGTCGTTGACCTCGTCAAAAAGAACATTCCGGAATTTCAGAAAATCCTGCCGGACGACATCAAGGTCAGTTATGTCTTCGACCAATCGCCGGTGGTGAATCGGTCGATCAAGGATGTGCTGAAGGAAGGCGGCCTCGGCGCCCTACTCACGGGCCTCATGGTGCTGCTGTTCCTGCGCGATTGGCGGAGCGCGTTCATCGTGGTGATCAACATTCCGATTTCCCTGCTCGCCGCCGTCTTCGCGCTGTGGGTCACCAGACAGTCGATCCACCTGATGACCTTGGGCGGCCTGGCGCTCGCGGTCGGTATCCTCGTGGATGAATCGACCGTCGCGGTGGAGAACATCCATGCGCATCTCGCCCGCGGTCGACCGCTCAATCGCGCGGCCCTCGACGGCACGCGGGAGACGGCGCTGCCGCGGCTGCTCGCGATGCTGTGCGTTCTCGCGGTGTTCATTCCCGTCTTCTTCATGGTGGGCGCGGCGAAGGCCCTTTTCGTTCCGATGGCGCTGGCAGTCGGATTCGCGATGATCGCGTCGTATCTGCTATCGAGCACGCTGGTGCCGATTCTTTCCGTGTGGTTCCTGCGGTCGCACGGTTCGGTGGTGAATGTAGGCTCGTTTTTCTCGAAAATGCAGCGCGGCTACGGCGGCCTCTTGGGCGGCTTCGTCAAGCTGCGCTGGCCACTGGCGATCGTCTATCTTGTGGTGTGTGGCGCCATCGTGTGGCTGATCGGCGGCAAGCTCGGCACGGAAATTTTCCCGAAGACCGACAACGGCCAGTTCGCGCTGCGCTTGCGCGCGCCGAGCGGCACCCGCGTCGACCTGACGGAAGCGACCGCCAAGAAAGTGCTCGAGACCATCGCCCGCGAGGCGGGCGGCCCGGACAAGATCGAGGCGACCATCGGCATGGTGGGCGTGCACAATTCCAGTTTCCCGGTGAATCTCGTGCACCTGTGGAACGGCGGTCCCGAGGAAGGCTGGCTCGCCGTGCAGTTCAAACCGGGCACCGGCATCCGCGTTGAAGCGTTCAAGGAAAAGCTCCGCGGAATCTTTGCCCGCGATTTTCCCGATGTCCGGTTCTCCTTCGAGCCGCAGGACATCGTTTCGCGCGTGATGAGCTTCGGGTCGCCGACGCCGGTGGAAATCGCAATCAGCGGCTCCTCGCTGCCCATCAGCAAGGCGTATGCGGACAAGATCATCGAGCGCATGAAGGCGATTCCTTACCTGCGCGATATCCAGATCGCGCAGACCCTCGACTATCCGACGGTCTCGGTGCACGTGGACCGCGAGCGCGCCGGTCTGCTCGGCGTGCAGATGTCGGACGTCACGCGCTCGCTGGTTTCCGCGACGACCTCGAGTCGTTTCACGACGCCCATCTTTTGGGCCGATCCCAATTCGGGCATCAGCTTCAATTTGCAGGTGCAGATTCCCGAGGCGAAGACGACGACTCTCGAAGATTTGGGCAACGTCCCCGTCAAGTCGTCCAACGCGGACTCCGTGCTGCTGCGCAACATCGCCACGATTGGGCAGGGCACGGCCGTCGGCACCTACGAGCGCTATAACGTGGCGCGCCTCTTGAGCATCACCGCCAACATTCATGGCTCCGATCTCGGCACCGCGATGCGGGCCATTCGGCAGGCCGTGGCCGATGCGGGCCCTCCGCCGGAAGCGCGCACGAAAATCGACTACCGTGGCCAGGTGATTCCCCTCGATCAGTTGCACGACGGTTTTCGGTCGGGCCTGATCATTGCGATCATCGTTATCTTTTTGCTGCTCACGGCCAATTTCCAGTCCGTGCGGCTCGCCCTGGCGGTCGTCTCGACTGTGCCGGCTGTGCTCGCCGGTGTTGTCCTCATGCTCTGGCTCACCGGGACCACCCTCAACATTCAATCAGCAATGGGCGCGATCATGGCAGTCGGCGTCGCGGTCGCGAACTCGATTCTGCTCGTGACCTTCGCGGAGAAGGCGCGAGTCAGCCGCGCAGATCCGCTCGCCGCCGCCGTCGAGGGCGGTCGGAGCCGGCTGCGGCCGATCCTGATGACCAGCTTCGCGATGATCGCCGGCATGCTTCCGCTCGCCCTCGGCCTGGGTGAGAGCGGCGATCAAACCGCACCGCTCGGCCGCGCCGTGGTGGGCGGACTCGCGCTCGCGACACTCGCGACGCTCTTCGTGCTCCCGAGCATGTTCGCCATCTTCACCAGCAAACGCGTCCGCTCGTCGTCACTCGATCCGGACGACCCCGCCTGCGAACACTACCACCCCGCGAGCGCCGGTCAGGCCACGCACCGATGAAACTCTTTTTCCCCTCCATGTCTTCCTTCCGCCTTTCCGCCCTGAGCGCGGTCCTCCTCGTCTCCTCGTCCTATGCGGCCACTGCGCCGGTGGAGGTGGTTGTCACGAGTCCGCGCCGGGGAGAGATCCATCGCTTCGTGACACTTCCCGGCACGTTGCGCGCCAACCAGCAGGTGACGCTCCACGCCAAAGTCGCGGGCTATCTGAAATCCATCGCGGTGGACAAAGGCGACAAAGTGAAGTCCGGCCAGCTCCTCGCCGAAATCGAAATGCCCGAACTCATCGCCGAACGTGCGAAGCACGAGGCCGAGTTGAACCTCGCGAAAATCGAATCCGGCCGCCTGAAAAGCGCGCGCGCCAAAGCTCCCGATCTCATCACACCCGCCGCGTCGGATACCGCGGACGCGCGCCTCGCCATGGCGCAAGCGGCCCTCGCGGCAAACGACTCGATGATGCGTTACAGCAAGATCGCTGCGCCCTTCGACGGCGTCGTGACCATGCGCTACGTGGACGCGGGGGCGTTCGTGCCGGCGGCGACCGCGAGCTCCAATCCCACCGCGGCAGCGATCGTGACGGTGATGGATTACTCCACAGTGCGCGTGCGCATCGCGGTGCCCGAGATCGAGTCTTCGCGCGTGCAGCTCGGACAGCCGGTTGTCGTCACGACGGATTCACTGGCCGGCAAAATCTTTCGTGGCACGGTCACGCGTCACACGGGCGCGCTCGATGAGGCCACGCGTTCGCTGCTCGTCGAGGCCGATTTGCCGAATGCAGATGGCACGCTCCGCCCCGGCATGTATGTGATGGCGAAAATCGGCGTCGAGAAACACGCCGACGCGCTGCTCGTTCCCGCCGCGGCGCTCGTGCGCGAAAAAGCCGCCGGTTTCCTCTTCACGTTCGCCGACGGCAAAGCGACGCGCGT
>JANPIT010000545.1:0-7921 GCA_031425115.1 Opitutaceae bacterium
GGGCGCAGTGCGACCGGAGTCGAGCGCGGCGTTGACCTCGGTGCGCAGCGCGGCGCCGATCGTGGTCCGGTTGTTCTCGGAGGTGTTGTCGAAGGCGATGAACGAGGCGTTGACGCGGCCGTCGAGCAGCCGGAAACGCAGCCCGAGATCGAGCCCGGAGCCGGAGGTGGGCGAGCGCGGAGCGCCGTAGAGATCGGTGCCGACGTTATCGGTGAAGAGCGCGGTCTCCTGATACGAGGCAGTGAAAGCGAGCCAGTCGGTCAGGTGATAAACGGCGCCGTAGCTGAGATTGGTCCGCCAGCTATCGGCGGACCGCTCGGTCGGCACGGAGCCGGCATCGTCATCGAGCGGATTGCCGGCGGCGTCGATATAGCGCCACTGCTGGTAGTCGCCGAAGGAGCGGGTGGGGAGGTTGCGCGCTTGCTGCCAGTGGTCGCGGCTGAGGCCGACGCTGGTGCGCAGGCGGTTCTTGAAAAACGCGCCGAGATGCTGGAATACGGCGGTGGCGAGCGACTGGTCGAAGTATTGGAGGCCGGTGTTGCCGTTGACGAAGAAGTCGGTGACGCCCGGCTGAAGCGGGATGCGAAGGTTCTCGCCGTTGCCATCCTTGAAGTAGTGCAGGGGTGTGACGGCGTTGTTGGGCAGGCGGGCGCCGATGCCGGTGAAGCCGCGGCGATCGATTTCCTCCTTCGTGAGACCGAAGAGCATGTTCTTGATCCGGTAGGTCTCGTCGCGGTGATTGGCGCTGAGAATGAAACGGTGCTGGGTGCCGCGGAGATCGAGCGTGTGCACGCCGATGAGGCGGAAGGACTCGATGCGGTGCTCCTCGAAACGGCGCTGAATCGTGCCCGGGATGTAGTATTGCTCGAAGTTGGGATTCGCGACGGTGCGGGTCGGATCGTTGGGGAAAGCCGGATCGGGCAGGCGTGGATTCACGTCGATGAAGACGGCGCGGACGTTGGAGCCGGCGATGTTGCCGTTGCGCGTGAGTTGCTGATCGGTGAGCTCGTTCTGGCGGTTGTAGGCGAGCCAGAGACTGGTGGCGCGGGAGAGCGTGTGCTGCACGGAGAGATTCGCGGCGTCGTAGGTGTAGCGGACGCGCGCGTCGGGCCCGGCCCAATCCTGCGCGAGCGGGAGCAGCGTGGTGGGAATGGGCAGGTAGGGGATGCGATTCGGATTCTGGGGATCGGTGGCGCTGGTGGCGTTGTTGCCCTGCACGAGGGTGGAGACGCGGTAGACGGGAAACGCGTCGGTGGTGCCCATGGTCTGCAGGTTGTAGAGCCGGCCACCGATGACGGTCATCGCGTGGGTGTCGGCGGTGGCGGTGCGCGGCGCGGAGAGTCGGGCCATGCCGACGCCGTTGTTCTGGATGCCGGTGAGGTTCGGGTTGGCGTCGCGCGCGATGGTGCCGGTGCCACGCACGTAGGGGGCGGCGACGTTGTTCAGCGCGGTGTGGCTGATTTGGTTGATGAGTTTTCCGTCCTCGTAGGTGAGGTCGATGATCGTGCGGGCGTTCTTGAACGGCTGGAACCGCAGCGCGCCGGCGATCGCCTGATAATCGCGCGCGGTGTTTTCGTGCCAGCCCTCGAGGTTGCTCTCGAGGAGGTTGACGCGCAGCGCGAGGGTTTTGTCGACGAGCACGCGGTTGAAATCGCCGGTGAAACGGCGCGACTGACGGTCGTCGAGCCGCACCTGGACCTCGTTCTCGTTGCGAAACTGGCCGCGCTTGCTGGTGAGGTTGATCACGCCGGTGGCGTCAGTATCCCCATAAGCAATACCGCCGGGGCCGCGGGAGATCTCGATGCGCTCGGTGTTGAAGGCATCCTGCGGCGTATAGGTGGGAAAACCATCCTTGAGCTGGCGGCTGGAGGGCAGGCCGCGGAAGGTGATCTGGTTGCCGGAGCGGGCGCCGACCGGGGCGCCGACTTGCATGTTGTCGTTATAGACGTTGTCGGCGCCGACGGCGAATTCCACGGCCTGGAAGAAATCGGTGATGCCGAGATCGGCCATGAACTCGGCGTTCATGACGGAGATCGAGTTGGGGAGATTGGCGAGGGATTCGTTGGTGCGCGTGCCGCTCATGGCGGTGGCGGATTCGTAGCCGACATCGGTGCCGGCGGTGACTTCGAACGGCGACAGGGTGACGGTCTCACTTGCCGGGGTCGGAGGCGTGGCCACGGTGGCGGTGGCGGACGGGGCGGGCGGGGTCGCGGCGCGCGCGAGCGCCGTCAAGTTGACTAGCAGCGCGACCGCAAGCAGGCGGCGCCGCGGGGTGGGGAAGTGCATCGTTTTCATGCGGGCGGTGGGGTGACGCACCGGGGGAGCCGGTGGCGTTGCCGGCACGACAGGATCGATGTCGTGCCGGCGCAACGACGGGGAGTGGGGCGGGTATTTGCGTAGGAACGCCGGAGGCCGACGGCCAGAGAATTCGCGCCGCGGTCCCGGTGCTGGGCGCATCTCACTTTCTTGCAAACCGGAAGCCGGCGGCAGAAGTGCCGCCGATCCGGATCGGCGGCGCTCCTGCCGCCGCCAAGGATCTCCGCTCTTTTCGCGCAGTGTGCCGCGCCCCCTGGACTCACGCCCAAGGCTACGTGGGCGGCAGCAGAGCGATCAGCCCTTCGCGGCTTTCCTCTTGCCGGCTTTGGGCGCGACCGGAGCGGGCGTCGCGCCGAGCCTAAGGCGCAAATTATCAAGAATGCGCGGCACATACGGCGCGTAGCGGGAATCGGGCGAAGGTCCCGTCGCGGGGAGTGCGAGGAGCGTCGTGCGCACGCTGGCGATCTTCGTGTCACCGATGGCTTCCAAGGCGTGCAGCGCGGCGAGCGTGGTGAAGACGTCGTGCTTGCTCCAGTCGGCATGCGTCGTGAGCACCGGCAGGGCGAGCGACAGATCGGCGGCGGTGCCGAACTGGCCGAGCGCTTCGGCGGCGGCGATGCGCACGTGCGGCGAAGCGTCGGCGAGGGCGGTGGTGAGCTCGTTGCGGGCGGCCGTGACTGTGGCGGCGCCGCGCATCCGGAGTCCCATTACGCCCCAGTAGCGCGCCGCGCTTTCCGGGTCGCTCAGGAGCTTCTTCAGCGCGGGGACGGCGTCGGGCTTGAGCGAGGACGCGAGCTCGGCGGCGGCGAAGACGCGATCGAATGGGTAGCGGGCGTCGTCGTGGCCGAAGTCGTATTGCGGCGTGCCGCCGGCACGCGTGAAGCGTTCGCCTTCGGGGATGAAGCCGAGATCGCGGACACGGCGCGCGTGGTCCTGTTGGGCGCGGCGCAGTTTTTCGAGCATGGCCTGGTGGGCTGGTGAAGCCGCGAGGTTGTTCACCTCGTCGCGGTCATTTTGGAGATCGTAGAGCTCCTCGGGGGCCTTCGGCGTCTGCCAGAAAATGCGCTGGGCGGGATTCAATTTTCCCTCGTCGTAGAGTTTTTTCCAAACGGCGGTGGTCGGCGTCTTGAACTGCGTCGAGACGTATTGGCCCTGCGAGAGGTGCGGCAGATAATTGCGCAGGTAGACGTAGCGACCGTCGGTCACACTGCGCACAAGGTCGTAACTTTCATCCATGCGTCCGCGGAAACCGTAGACGTAGGGCTGCGCGGGCGCGGCGAATTTGCCGAGGAAGGCGTGACCTTGCATCCACGGCGGCGGACTGAACCCGGCGAGACTGCAGAGGGTCGGCGCGAAATCGACGAAGCTCACGACGCGATCGGTGGTGCCTCCGGCGCGATAATCGGCGGGGCGCAGATCTTTGTATTTTTCGGGGATGTGCACGAGCAGCGGGACGTGCAGGCCGGAGTTGGACGGCCAGCGTTTGCTGCGGGGCATGCCGGAGCCGTGGTCGGCCCAGTAGAAAACGATTGTGTCCGCGGCGAGTCCGTCGGCTTCGAGCTGGGCGAGCACGGCACCGGCGTCGGCATCGGCGGCCGTCACACTATCATAATAGAATGCCCAGTCGCGTCGGACTTCCGGCGTGTCGGGGTGATAGGCCGGGACGCGGACCTTGGCCGGATCGTGGATGGGCTTCTCGGTCGGGCCGGGACGCACCGTTTGGCTTTCGTGACTCTTGGTGGAGTTGAAGACGGCGAAGAACGGTTTGCCCGCGGGCCGATTGCGCCAGTGGCCACGGTTCGATGACTCGTCCCAGACGGCCGCGGTCTTCGCGAGGTTGTAGTCCTCCTTGGAATTATTCGTCGTGTAATAGCCGGCCTCGCGCAGGAGCTGCGGAAACATTTTTTGGCCGGTCGGATACGCGACCATGCTGCGCATGTGATCGCCGCCCGACGAGGGACCGTGGAGACCGGAGATGATCGTGGTGCGGGTCGGCGCGCAGACCGGCGCGGCGGACCAGGCGTGCGTGTAGCGCAGCGCCTTCGACGCGAACTTGTCGATGTTCGGCGTGGTGGCATAGGTGTCGCCGTAGCAACCCAGCTGAGGACCGTGGTCCTCGCTGGAAATCCAAAGGATGTTCGGTGGCGTGGCCGCGCGCGTGAGAGCGAGGCTGCACACGGAGAAAAGGACCAGGCCAGCAGTGCGAAAAAAATTCATGGAGGGCGGGGGCTTCCGAGCTTGGGCCTTTGCTGAGCCCGCGTGCAAGGCCGCAAGCGCGGCAGTCGCGAGTCGAGCGGAGTGTGCGTGCTTGGGCTCAGCCGCAACGGCGCTGGAAGCGTTGTGCGCGAACGGCACAACGCCGCGGCCGCGCGCGCTATTTCGCGCCGGTTTTCGCGGACTCGAACAGCACTTTGCCCTGCGTGTCGTGCAAGCGGAGCGTGAGCGTGGGGCCGCCGGGGGTGACCGCGATCACGCCGGAAAGGAAGCCGCCGTGCTTCGTGCGCAGGAAGCGATGCTGGGGCCGCGGGGTGTCCTCGGACCAGCCGCCGGCGTGGGCATCGGTCGCGGCGCCCACGCTCCACTCTTCGAGTCCGGTGGCGGCGTCGGTCGAGACATACTGCCAGTGGCGGTCGCCCGTGATCACGCTGAGGTTCTTGTGGCGACCCAGCATGGCGCGTATCCGCGCGCCTTCGACGGCGTAGCCGGCGTTGGAATAATTGTCGTCCTTCTGTGCCCGGTCGGGCCCGACGATCGGCGTCGAGGTGATCAGGATACGAAAGCTCGCGTCCGAGGCGGCGAGCGAGCGCTCGAGCCAGGCGATCTGCGGCGCGCCCCAGATCGTCGGCGGGGAAGTATCGCCGGGCGCGCGCGTCGTGCGGAAATCGCGGCCCTCGACCATCCAGATCTGCAGATGACGGCCCCAGCGCGCGGTGCGATACTGCTCGCCCGTGAGCGCGGTCTGCTCTCGGAAAATCCTCAGCCCTTCCTCGAACGTAAGATCGCCGCTGCGCGAGCCGGGCTCACAGTCGTTGGCGAGCACGTCGTGGTCGTCTTTCATGAAGTAGCTGCCGACGCGTTGGTGAAATTCGCGGAGCGTGGGAAAGCTGAACATCCGCTCCCAGTGGTAGCGCGCCAGATCGGTGTTCAGCGCGGTGACGCCGCCGTGATCGTAGTAGACGATGTCGCCGGTGTTCACGAAAAAGTCCGGTCGCAACGCCTGCATCGCCGGATAGATCGCGAAGCCATCGGGCCGGTCCTTCAGCTCGTATTTCTGACAGCTCATCACGCAGAACGCCACGCTCGCAGCCGCGTTTGCGGCGGGCGAGGTCACGAAGCCACCCGTGAGGGTGTTGACGGCGGCCGCAGCGGTGTTGGCGTCGGCTCGCGCGGCGACTTCGATTTCGTAGCGGGTGCCGGGCTTCAGGTCGGTGAGGGAGAAGAGCGCGGTGGAGTCGAGTTTGGGGTCGACCTCGCGCCAGTCGGTCGTGGTCCACGCGGAGCTGCCGGCGACGCGGTAGCGCACTTGAGTTTGGCCCGGTGCACCGATTGCGGCGCCACGGATTGAACTGCGGTCCGCGCCTGCGGGATAGTCGATCACGGGCCGGCCCGTGGGGAACATCGTGTTATCCTTCAACGGAATTTCCTTTCCCGTTTGGCGATCGAGGACGCGCAACTTCGGGACGGGTCGATCTTCCGCGGCGCGCGCGGCGTCACGCGTCACCCGCGTCCAGATCGTCACGCTCGTAGCAGTGGGCTCGCTGATTTTCAGGCCGGTGGCTTGATAGACGGGCGTGGCTCCCGCGGCGACGACTTCGGGCAGGGCCAGGGAAGAGCTGAGGGCGAGCGAGAGGAAAAATGAGGGGGCGCGAAAAAACATGAAGGGAGGGGGGGCGGGGGGGAGGTGACGCGACTAGGCGACGAAGCTGGCGAGAGCGTGTGACGGATATTGCAGCGTGATCAACTCTCGCGGGAAGCCCGGAAAAAAACGGGCGGAAGGTGCATTGCCAAGGACGGGTGCGGGCGTTTTGTTCGCCGCCCCATATGAAAGCTCTCGGCATCGACATCGGCGGATCGGCAGTCAAAGGCGCGCCGGTCGACATCAGCACCGGCAAGCTTCTGGCGGAGCGGCACCGCATCGAAATCAACAAGGACATGCCGCCGGCGAAGGTCGCGCAGGTCGTCGCTGAGATCGCGAAACACTTCAAATGGAAGGGACCGATCGGCGTGGGATTTCCCGGCGTGATTCAAGGCACGACGATTTGGACGTCGGCGAATTTGCACCCGAAGTTCGTCGGCGTCGACGGCGCGAGTCTTTTCGGCAAGGCGACGGGTTGTCGCGTGGCGATGATCAACGATGCCGCGGCCGCGGGCATCGCGGAGATGCGTTTCGGCGTGGGCGAGGGTTTCATGGGGAAAGCGCTCTTGTTGACGCTCGGCACGGGCGTAGGCTCGGCGCTGGCGTATCAAGGCGTCGTCGTGCCGCTCGAGCTGGGACATTTCCCATGGAAAGGTGGCCACTCGGCGGAAAAGCACGTCGCGGCTTCCGTGCGCGAGGAAAAAGATCTCGCTTGGGATGTGTGGGGCGCGCGGCTTGGCGAGTATGTGGGTGTGCTCGAGTCGCTTTTCTGGCCGGAGCTTATCATCGTGGGCGGCGGCGTGAGCGCGAAACACCAGAAGTTTTTCAAGTTCATCAAGCCGCGCGCGAAACTCGTGCCGGCGGAATTTCTCAATCAGGCCGGCATCGCGGGCGCAGCGCTGTGGGCGGCGGAAGCGAAATAAGTGCCGCCCATTTCCCCATGAGCGCTCCCCCGTTGATTCCATCGCTCGATCCTGAATTTACGCCGGCGGCACTCTGGAACCGCACGTATGTGGCGCGCGTCGCTCAGGACGCCGGTGCGCGACCGTTTGCGGTGGTGCTCGTGCGTCCCGATGGGTCGGCGTTCCGGCACGACAGCCGCGTGCTGGCGGCCAAGCACCCGGCGGCCGCGGAATCGCTGACGTATGCGGAGCGCTTGCTGAAATTTCTCCTCTGGATGAAAGGCGGCTCGCGCGTGCTGATCGCGGGCGCGGATGAGATCGCCACGGCGCTCGCGCAAATCTACGCCCCCGCGGGCGCACGGGCGTTCGATGCGGATTTCATCGGAGAAAAAGTATTTCGCGAACGCTTCACCGTGGCAGCGGCGCGCTTCGAAGAACTGCCTGCGGCCCAGGAAACGAGCGTGCCGATGGGCCGCCACCTCGACGGTTGCCGCATCGGTTTCGACCTCGGTGGCAGCGATCGGAAAGCGGCGGCGCTGATCGACGGCAAAGTCGTTTTCTCGGAGGAGATCGCGTGGGATCCCTATTTCCAAAAAGACCCCGCGTATCACCTCGAGGGCGTGCACGATTCTCTGCAACGCGCGGCGGCGCACCTGCCTCGAGTCGATGCGATCGGGGGAAGCGCGGCGGGTGTTTACGTGAACAACGAGGTGCGGGCGGCGTCGCTGTTTCGCGGCGTGCCGGCCGAGTTGTTCGAGTCGCACGTGCGCCGGATGTTTTTCAAATTGCAGGAGCGGTGGGGCGGCGTGCCGTTCGAGGTGGCGAACGACGGCGAGGTCACTGCGCT
>JANPIT010000546.1:0-5370 GCA_031425115.1 Opitutaceae bacterium
CCGGAGGCGGAATTTCTGGCGATCGCGACGCCGTTGGTCGCGGATGCGCAGCCCGCGGTGCGCGCGGCGGTCGGCGATGCGCTTCGGCGAGTGCGGGGCGCGGGACCGGCGACGATGCAGCTCGCCGCCAAACTCGGTGGCCCCGCGCTGGGTGCGGGCGATGAATGGGTGCGTTACGAGCGCGACTTCGAACGCTATTTGGCGCGTTGGGCGATGGAGGTGAATCCGGAGGCGACAGCGGCGCTGCTGGCGTCGAGCGAGGGACGTGCGCTGCCGCTCGAGCATCGCGTTCTCGCGACGCTGGCGCTCGGCGGCAAACGTGCGGCCGCGGGCTTCGCGACGCTCGCGCCGGAATTGCAGCGGCCGTTCGACAGCGAAGAGATTCGCGTGCTCGCGGCGCACTTCGACGACGCGGCGGTGGGCGCAGCGTTGCTGCGGCTGCTCGAAACGGCGGAGGCGCGGCCGGCGGTGTTGCGCGCCTTGCTCGAGTTGCGGACGAGTTTCGATGCGGCGCGGTTTGGTCCCGCGCTGACGGCGGCGGCGAAAGCGCAGCTCGCGAGCCCGGCCGCAGCCGAACAGATCCTGGGTGCAGACGTGGCGGGAGCGTTCGCGCTCGCGGGCGTGGAAGCGGAGCTGGTGGCGATCGTCGGCGCGCGATGGCAGACCGCCAAAGATCCTGTCGTGCTGCCAGCACTACGCGCGCTGCGCGAGATTGGCGCCGGGCCGGTGGCGTTGCTCGAGGAGGTCGCGCGCGGTGGGATGGAGCCCGCGCAACGGGATGAGGCGCTGGCGGCCCTGGCGGCACATCGTTCGCCTGAGGCGGCCGGCCGGCTGGTGGCGCTGTTGCCCGGGCTCTCCGCCACGCAGCGCGGTCAGGCGCTCCACCGGCTGGCAGGCACGAAGCCGGGCGCGGCGGCGCTGCTCGCGGGGTTGCGCGATGGCACGCTGCCGGCGGCGGATGTCGGCGTGAGCACGGTCGACAAATTGCGCACGCTGCTGCCTGGCGATGGGCAGGTCGCGGCGCTCTGGGAAAAACTCGGTGGCGATGCCGCGCGCGTGTTGCAGCTGGGCGGAGCCGATGCGGATTACTCCGCGACGCAGATCACGTTGCGCGGACCCTTCACGGTCGAGTGCTGGGTGAAACTGGAGGCGCCCATCAGCAATCACGACGGCATCCTCGCGGCGGCGGGGCAATTCGATCTCAACTTTCATGCCGGGCAGTTCCGCGCGTGGGTCGGCGCTGACGCGAAGAACATCGTGGTGGCAAAAAAGAAAACGACGCCCGGCGTGTGGGCGCACTACGCGGTGACGCGCGACGCCGCAGGTGAGTTCAGGATTTTCATCAACGGCGAGCTCGATGCGACGAGCACGGCGACGCATACAGGCGACTTTACCGGGCTCGACGTAGGGCGCACCATGCCGACGGCGGGTGGCACCGCCGGGTGGCTGGCGGAGTTTCGGGTTTGGCGTGCGGCCCGATCCGCGCGCGAGATCCGCGAGGGCTTCGACCGGAGTTACGCAGCAGAGCCGGCGGCCGCGCGGCCAGCGACGCTGGCTCACGTCTTTGGCGGCGCGAACTGGGGGCCGTTGCACGGCAACGCGCGCGTGGAAGTCGCGGACGACGCGCCAGCGCTGCTCACGCCGGCGGAGGCGGTGGCGCAGGCGGAAAAGTTCGCGCGCTTCCGCACTCTGGCTAATACGCGCGGCAACCCAGAGCAGGGGCGAACGCTTTTCACCGCGCTGTGCCTCGCCTGTCATCAGCAAGGCGGCCAGGGCGGGCAGATCGCGCCAGCGCTCGACGGCGTCGCGCATACCGGCGTCGAAGCGCTCCTGCGCAATATTCTCACGCCGAACGCGGCGATGGAGAGCGCGTATCAGACTTTCAGGGTCGTGACTCGCGATGGGGCGGTGAACGACGGTTTTCTCGTCGAGCAGAATGCCGAGGCCGTGGTGCTGCGCACGCCCGGCGCGGCTGATCGGCGGAGTGCGCGTAGCACGATCCAGCGAGCAGGCTACACCGGACGTTCGCTGATGCCGGAAGGGCTGCTCGAGGGACTGGCACCGGAACAGGTCAGCGATCTGTTCGCGCATCTGAAGGCGTTGAAGTGAGAATTATTAAAGGCAGGGTGCCCTGCCTCTGGCTCTTGATTGCGCAGCAGGCGATGCAGGAACGACGCTCTCAAAACTTCGAGCGTGCAAAGTGGTATTTAGAAAACGGGAGCAGCCCCTACTCCACGTGAATCAGCTCATTCGCGTTGAGCAGTGCGCGGCAGAACGACTCGCGGCCGTGTTGGGCGATCAGGGCGGTGGCGGCGGACTTTTCCGCAGACGTCGGGGCACGTTGGAAAGCGAGGGCGTAGGCATGCGTCACGGGATCGGCCGGATCGAGCCGGGCGGCGAGCGCGGCGGCCAGGTCCAGCGTGAAGCTATGGTTGAGCAGCGTGAGGGCCTGCAGGGGCGTCGTGGTGTTGGCGCGGCGCGGCGCGGCGAGCGCGATGTCCGGGAAGTCGAAGTCCGTGAGCAGATCGGCTACGCTGGCGCGGGCGTTCTGGTGATAGATGGCGCGGCGGTAGGTCTCGGGACCGTGGCGATCGAGCGGGAAATAGGTGCTGACGTTATTCTGCGTGAACTTGTAGAGCCGGAAGCCGGGGCCGCCCATCGGCTCGACCTTCAGACGCCCTGCGACGGCGAGCATCGTATCGCGGATCTCCTCGGCGGAGAGGCGGCGCGGCGGAAATCGCCAGAGCAGGCGCGCATCTTTGTCGACGCGCGCGGCCTCCTCGCGAAACGCCGCTGACTGCCGGTAGGCGCGAGAGAGAAGAATCTCGCGGTGCAGCGGCTTGAGACGCCAGCCGTGCGCCAGCAGACGGCGCGCGAGGAAGTCGAGCAGTTCCGGGTGCGTGGGCGCGCCGCCGAGGAAACCGAGGTCGCTCGGCGTATCCACAATCCCAGTGCCGAAGTGGTGTTGCCAGACGCGATTGGCAAGCACGCGCGGCGGGAGCGGGTTGTCGGCGCGCACGATCCATTCGGCGAGAGAGCGGCGGCGCGCTCCCTCGGGGGCATCGGGCGCCAGGGCAAAGGTCGCGGTAGCATCGGCGAGCACGGCGAGGCTCGCCGGCGGGACGACCTCTCCGGGCTTCATGGGATCGCCGCCCTTGTGGACCCGGGTGGGCGCGTCTGGCTCGGCCGGCTGGCCGACCCAGATTTGGCGCAGCGGCGGCACAGCCTTGAGTTCGCGATCGACGGCGGCGATGCGGGCGTTGAGGGCCGCGAGCTGGCCGCGATCTTCCGACGTCATGACCGCGCGGCGCTGCTGCTCGATGCCGTGCGCGACACTCCAGGGCGCGCGGCCGGCGCTGGAGGCGACGGTGCGCCAGGTCTCGCCGTCAGACGAAACCTGCACCTCGTAGTCGGTCGGCGTGTCGCCTTGGGCCTTGTCCTCGATCATCGCGCCCTTGGCGTTGCGAAACGTGATGCGGTCGATCGTCTCCTCGCGCGCTAGCGTGAGAGTGAGCGTCGCGGGATTGCCGATGAACCACTGTTCGCCGAAGCGACCGTCGATCACGAGATGCGGGCCGTAGGCTTCGGGGAAATCCTCGGCCAAAACCGATTTGGCGCCCGCGGCCTTCGCGCCGTTCGCGGCCAATGCCACGTTGCGCCCGGCCGGGCCCGCGCTCCAGACCTCGAACTCGACGAGCCGCGAGCGGAGGGCTGACTTGGGATTGGCGGTGGAAGCGGTCATCGCGAAGCGCACGAAGCGCGCCGCGACGGGATCGAATTTTTCCTCCGTGCCTTCGGGATCGATCTTGGGGCGACGGGCGACCGCCGCCTTGGCGGCGACCTCGGCGCGCTGCGTGATCCCGCGCTCGAGGGCGTCGCGCTCGGCGACGAAATGGGCGCGACGCTCGGTGAGGGGCTGATTGACGGCGGAGAAGACGGTGCGCTCCTCGGGCGAAGCCACGACGCGGCGGCCGTGGTTCACGCCTTCGAACGCGGCGCGCAGGCGGTAGTAATCCTCGGTCGGAATGGGATCGAACTTGTGATGGTGACAGCGCGCGCAGCCGACGGTGAGGCCGAGGAATGCGCCGCTCGTGGCGACGACGACTTCGTCGAGCGTGGCGGCGCGGATGTTGGCCTGGGCGGCGACGTCCTGATTCTTCACGTCGTCGTAAGGACCGGCTACCAGGAAAGCGGCGCCAACCTCGACGGAGGGCTCGTCCTTTCCGATCACGTCGCCAGCGATGTGCTCGGTGATGAAGCGGTCGAACGGCTTGTCGGCGTTGAGCGACGTGATGACGAAGTCGCGGAAGGGCCAGAGGTCGTCGATCATGCCGTTTTTCTCAAAACCGACGCTTTCGCCGAAGCGGACGACGTCGAGCCAGTGACGGCCCCAGCGCTCGCCGTAACGCGGCGAGGCGAGGAGGCGGTCGACGAGATGGCGGGTCGCGGATTCCGGATCACGAAGCGAGTCGCGTTCGAAAGTGGCGACCTCGGCGGGCGTCGGCGGCAGGCCGGTGACATCGTAGGACATCCGGCGAATGAGGGCGCGCGGATCGGCGGGCGGATTGAAGGCGAGTTTTTGCGCGGCGAGTTTCTCCGCGATGAAGCCGTCGATGGAGTCGTGGGTGAATTTTGTGGCGAGCGGCTGGAGCGACCACCACGACTTATCGGCGCGGCGCGCGGCGACGGGCGCGCCGTCGCGCGGATCGGGCGCACCCATCGCGACCCAAGCGACGAGGTCCGCAATGATGGCGGCGGAGAGCTGCGGTTTCTTGGGGGGCATCGCGAGATCGTCCTCGAGATGGCGGACGGCGCGGATCAGCAGGCTTTCGTCAGGCCGGCCGGGCACGAGGGCGGCGGCGCCACTGTCACCGCCCTTCTGCCAGCCGGCGCGCGTGTCGAGGAGCAGCCCGCCTTTCACTTTCTTCGCGCGCTCGCTGTGGCATTCGTAGCAGTGCTCGGCGAGGACGGGGCGGATTTTTTGCTCGAAGAACGCGACGCCGGCGGGATCGGCGGCGAGGATTCCAGAGGCAGAAAGGAGAAATGACAGCAGCCGTTTCATGATGGCGTCACGCAAGGATGCTCTTGATCACGTGCCCGTGCACATCCGTCAGCCGGCGGTTGGCGCCGTTGTGATAGTAAGTGAGTTTCTCGTGATCGAGGCCGAGGAGATGCAGGACGGTCGCGTGGAAATCGTAGACGGTCGCCACATCGACCACCGCGCGGCGGCCGAAGTCGTCGGTGGCGCCGTGACTCACGCCGCCCTTTACGCCGGCGCCCATGAACCACGTGGTGAACGCATCGGGGTTGTGGTCGCGGCCGGCGGTGCCCTCTTGGTGCGTGGGCATGCGGCCGAACTCGGTGCACCAG
>JANPIT010000547.1:0-6800 GCA_031425115.1 Opitutaceae bacterium
CGGCGTGCGCACGCCGCCCTCGAACACCGTGGCCTTGCCGCCGCGCAACGGGGCGTTGCTGGTGGGCGTGGTGCCGTCGACTTGGTTATACATGTTACCACCGTTGTCGGAGGCGAAGATGATGATGGTTTTCTCGGTCAGCTGAAGGCGGTCGAGGGCGTCGAGGAGCGTGCCGACGGCGTCGTCCATGCTCTCGATCATGGCGGCGTAGGTGGGGCTGCGCTGCGGGTCGGCGGGGTTGACGCGGGCGCGGTGCTTTTCGATGAGGGCTTTTTTCGCGTCGAACGGGGCGTGGACGCTGAACATCCAGTAATTGACGAAAAACGGGCGGTCCCGATTCTTCTCGATGAACGCGACGGCTTCGCGGGCCATGCGGTCTTCGATGTGTTGGTCGGGCTGGCCCGGATCGGCATCGAAGTCTTTGAATTTCCACGGGGCGACGAAGCTGCCGGCGGGACCGGGGCCCGGCCAGTGCGGGAGATCGACGTCGAAGCCGTGCTGGAACGGCGAATACGGCGGGGCGCCGAGGTGCCACTTGCCGAAATGGCCGGTGGCGTAGCCCGCCGCCTTGAGGGATTTGGGAATGGTGGGGTAGGTGGTGGCGAGCCGCGTGACCGTCTCAGGCATGAACGAAGGCGACGTCGGACCTGCCTTGGTGCCGGCGGTGGCGCGGAGCACGACATTGGGCGAGTGCCCGTTGGGCGTGGTGATGCCGGTGCGCGCGGGGCTGAGGCCGGTGAGGACGGCGGACCGTGTGGGCGAACAGAGCGGGCTCGCGGAATAGGCGCGGGAAAAGGTCATGCCGCGCTGGGCGAGGCGGTCGAGATGGGGCGTCTGGTGGAATTTCGTGTGGCCGTAGAGCGTGGTGTCGGCCCAGCCCAGATCGTCGGCGAGAATGAAGACGACATTCAAGCGCGGGGCAGTTGAGGCGCCCGACGCGGCGGCGCAAAGAGAGAGGGCGGCGGCGATGAGGCCGGCGCGGACGAAGCAGAGGGCGTGCATGATTTTTTCCTGGCGCGGCCGGTGAAGGGAAGCGAGGTGAAGTTGGAGTGACCGCCGATGCGGAAGCGATGAAGGCGGGCGCAGTGCCGCTCACCTCAAAACCTGAACGTGCTCGTGAACAGGTAGGTGCGCGGCTCCTTCAGCGTGTAAACCGCCGTATCGGGCCGGTGGGTGCCGTCCCGGCGATCTACGATGAAGAGCGGATAGACGGTGTTTTCATCGAGGAGGTTTCGGACGTTCAGCTGCATCGTCCAGTTCACGCGGTCGCGAAGGATGCGTCGCTTGTAGGTGAGCCAGGCGCCGAAGTTGGCGTATGCGGGAGTATGATACGGCTTGGTGACGTCCAGGAGGTTGTTCGCATCGACTTGAAATCCGCCGATGGCCTTCCCGCGCGCGTTCATGCTGCCTCCGACCGAGAAACCCTTTAAGCGACCGCCCAGGTCGTAGCTTTGAATCAGGTTCAGTGTCCAGTCGGAGGCGAAGTTGGCGGACGGGCTGCCGCGGATTTTTTTGAAGTTCTCGAGCGTGCTCTCGAGATTGGCCACGACTTGGGAGACGGGAACATTACCGGGCGTGGTGTTCACGCCCTGCCATTCCGGATGGGATTTGATGAAGGGGAGATATTCCGCGAGATAGGCCGTGATGAAAGGTCCGCGATCAGTCGTGGTGTTGTCGCCGCGCTTGCTGCCGTTGAGCGTGACCCGCCACCGCGGCGTGGGATTGGCGGTGACGGAGAATTCGTAGCCCTTGGAGGTGGTGGAGACGGCATCCTGCCAGGTTGTGCCCTGGGCGTTGAACGGGTAGGTGTCGTATTTGGTATCGCCGGTGAAATCGGCAATCGCCTGCCACATCCGGTTGAGGGGCCCCCCGAAATCGCCGGCGGCATTGCTCGAGATCTGGTCGACCGCGTTGAGGTTGCGGGTGGTGTAGTGGGTGAGCTCCACGAACACCTTGCCGCGAAGCAGGGAGAGCTTCACGCCGTAGTCCTGGCCTTCGCCCTCGGGATTGGGCAGGATGTCGCCGTAAACATTCAGGCGGGAATCGTTCACCTGAAAATTCGTGGAGGTGTTGTAGGTGAAGCTCAGCCAGTCCGTCGCGTGGAAGACCGCGCCGCGAGTGAACGTGCGGCCACCGCGTTCCCGGCGGGCGCCGGGCAAGGTCTTGCGGAGGTCGATACCATCGCCGCTCGGTGCAATGCCACGGGCATCGCGCAGCGACGCGAAGTCCGTGGGCGTGCCGCGCCACGAGGTGTTGTCGTCGGTGCGCAGGCCATGGGTGATGACGAGGCGGTTTTTCCAGAAGAAGCTCTGCGTCGCGAGCGCGCGGGTCTTGACGATGCCGGCGCTCATGTTGAGGCCCTGCTGCGCGACGAAACCTGGGGTGATTATTCCCGTGCCGGCGCCGGGCGGTGGCGTGACGCCGGCATAAATCACCGGAAAGTCCAGGTAACGACGGCCGGCGCCCATGCCGATGGCGCCTTTCTCGGGCTCCACATAATAGCGAAAGGTGAGCTGATTCGCGCCGTTGGGAATCAACGCGGCGGCTCCGGTCGTGGCGAGGGGCGTGACATTCCGGATGGCATTGTTGCTCGACCAGCCTTCGGTATGCGACTGTTCGCCGAAAAGCGCGGCCTGGTGGCGCCCCAGGTGCTGCAGCCAGCGCCCTTTCAGCCGGCCGAAATCGAAGGAATAGGAGGCGGTCACGCGGACATTTTCGGTCTTCGTGGGCGAGTCGATCCGCGTGGGGCCGGTCTCGCTGTAGAGTTTTCCCACGTTGGGATTGGCGGTGCCGTTGGGCAGCTGCGCGTTGGGATCGACGTAGAGGAAGTCCGTCTGCCCGACGAGGCCGTTGAGCGCGACGAGGCGGTTGTCGAGTTGGTTGAAGGCAACTTCGAGGAAGAGATCGCGCGTGATCTGTTGCTCGAGGAAAACCGAGAAGGTGCGGTAGTCGTGCAGCCGGAATGCCGTGCTGCCGAAATTGGAGGCGAACGTCGGATAAATGGAGTCGTTCACCAACGAGCGAAAGTTGGTCCCGTTGACGGGAAAGGCCGGGAACGCGGGTTTGGCGCTCTGGGCGGTATTGTTGAGGCTCTGCGGCGGAATCTGCACTCCGCCGACGGAGAACTGCGTCGAGACCAGTCCCGGTGAGGTGTAGTTGATCGTGCCGGCGGGTTTGCCCGTGGCGGTATTGGTGAACCGGGGAATGATGGGTGAGCCTGCCGCGAGCCACGGCGAGACCGCATCGTAGACGGGCCAGGGGCGCACGGCAGGGACGTTGACGTCGCCGCGCTCGTAGTTGACCCGCAGAGTCGTCTTCTTGAACGGCGTGAACGTGAGGGTCGCGAAGTGCCGGCGCTGCAAATCCTCCGTCGGTGGGCGGAAGGTGTTGCGTGATTCATAGAGCCCGGAATAGCGCACCGCCAGCAGGCCGGGTTTCAGCACCTGGTTGTGATCGAGTGTCGCGCGATACGAGCCGCGGTGGTCGACCTGATAGGCAACGGTGGTGGCGGTCTTGAACTTCGCGCGCTTGCTCGACGACACGAACGCACCGGACGCGTTGCCCAGTCCGAAAAGAATGGCATTGGGCCCGCGCGTGAACGTGAGGCTCTCGGTGTTGAAGCGGTCGTTCGGGACGTTGGTGCCGAAAAAATCCTGGCTGATGACGGCGGTGGCGCCACCGCGGGTGACGTATTGCTGGTTTCCGACATTGATGAAGTCGTTGCCGTTGCCCGCGACGTCGGCCGTCGACGCGATGAACGGGTCCGTGTTCGGCGCGAAGGCCATGAGGTCGGTGATACTCGTGGCGCCGATGTCGTCCATCAGCTGCTCGGTAAAAATCGTGAGCGAGGAGCCGATGTCCTTCAGATCGGTGCGCAGGCGCGTGCCGTTGAGGGTTTGCGTGGCGAGATAGCCTTTTTCGGAGCCAGACTCGACGGTGAAGGGAGAGAGCACGATGGCTTCGTCCTTCGCGGCGGAGGTGCCGACTGCGCCCGACGGAGTGGTTGACGTGCTTTGGGCGGAGAGTTTCGTGCCGGCGAGGAGAAGTGCGGCCGTCGCGACCAGCGGCGCGAGGGCGCGAAGTGGGGATTTTGGGCACATGGGGTTGCGAGGGGCTCGAGTGGCAGAGGCTACTTTTTCTTTCCTTTGGCTTTGGGATTGGCGGCCGGGGCCGTGGCCTTCGGGTCGTAATTGGGATTGCGAAGGGGCACGACCGCCTCGGTGTCGCGGAGAAAGCCGGTGATGAGCGCGTTGAGTTCCTGCGCTTTTGCCGGCTGCTGGGCGGCGAGGTTCTTCGTTTCGCTCAAGTCGTCCTTGAGGTTGTAGAGTTCGAGAAGGTCGCTCTGGTCGTCGTTGAGACAGTAGAAGCGGATGAGTTTCCAGTCGCCGACTCGCACCCAGGTGGATGCGAGGCCGCCCGAGGCGGGAGTCGTGTGGGGAAAATGGCAGAAGGTCGGCCCGCGGTCATGCGCCGCGCCGCGCAGCGCGGGGGCGAAGCTTTTGCCGTCGAATTTGAGCGTATCCGGAATCTGGAGCTTGAGGATGTCCGCGAACGTGGGGAAAAAATCGGTGCTCTGGATGATCGCGGTGGAGGCGGCTCCGGCTTTCGCGATGCCGGGCCAGACGATGACGCACGGCTCACGCGTGCCGCCTTCGTAGGTGGTGGCTTTGCCGCCGCGGAGCGGGGCGTTGCTGGTGATCGGGATGTCGGTGATGCCGGCGGCCAGCGTCGCCTCGGGCGTGCCCGCGAGCCAGTGGACGCCGCCGTTGTCGGAGAAGAATACAATGATGGTGCGCTCCGAGAGCTTCAGTTCGTCGAGCGCGTCGATGAGGCGCCCGACGTTTTCATCGAGGCTTTGCACCATCGCGGCGAAGACAGGGTTGCGCTGGGCGCTGCCCGGCGGAAGATTGGCCGCCTTGGCCCGGTATTTTTCGATGAGCGCGGGTTTGGCGTCGTAGGGCGCGTGCACCGAGAACGCCCAGTAGTTGATATAAAACGGCTCATCCTTGTGGGCGCGCATAAACTTGATCGCCTCGTCGGCCATGCGGTCCTCGATATGCTCGCCCGGCGTGCTGGTGAAATTGAGGGCGGCCGGGAATTTCCACGGCGCGACATAGCTGCCCGCTGGACCGGGGCCAGGCCAGTGGGGAAAATCGACGTCGAAGCCCTGCTGCAGCGGGCTATAGGGCTCGGCGCCGAGATGCCACTTGCCGAAATGTCCGGTCGCGTAGCCGGCGCCCTTGAGGGCTTCCGCGAGCGTAAAATACTTCGTGTCGAAGCGGGTCACGCTTTGGGCCACAAGCGCTTTCGCGGTGGGCGCGGCATTTTTGACCGTGGCTTTTTCGAAGATGATCTGGGGTAGATGACAGTTGGGCGCGGTAATTCCGATCCGCGCCGGATAGAGGCCGCTGAGGATGCTGGCGCGCGTCGGCGAGCACAGTGGATTGGCGGAGTAGGCTTGCGTGAAACGCATGCCGCGTTGCGCGAGCCGCTGGATATTGGGCGTTTCGTAGAACGCGTTGGGCTTGTCGAACGTGGTGTCACTCCACCCGAGATCGTCGGCGAGGATAAAGATGACATTCGGCTTGGCGGCTGCCGCGGCGAATGCGCTGGAGGCCAACGACGCTGCGAGCGCCACCAGGGTTGGAACGAGGACGCGAGGGATTTTCATCTTAAATTGGCGGGGTGTCTGGGTCTTCCGGGCAGGGCCTGGATTCGGCTCTGCTAGCGGACGGCTGGAATCAGGGTGAGCCCTCGGTTCGCGGCGAACTGGACGTGCTTGGGCTGCGTCGCGTGGGCGAGAAGACGGTAGAGGGACTGAGCCTCGGCGCGATGGCCGGCGGTGAGCAGGCGCTCGGCGCAGACGAGGCAGGCGTCGGCCACGGCGAGGTTCATGGTGACCGGCGCTCGCGGTCGAAATTCGCGGAGGGCTTTCGCGGCAGCGGTTGATCCAATCTGTCCGAGTGCGGCGGCCGCGGCGCCGGAAATCTCCGACGCTGGGTGGAGGAGCAGGGCTGCGAGAGCAGGCACGCTGTCGGAATCCCGGCGGAGACCGAGCGACTGAATGACGCCGATTTTCTGCTCACCTTCGAGTTGGGGCAAACGTTCGCGCAAGGCCTGACCGGCCTCAGGATGAGGCAAGGCTTCGAGAACGTTGCGCGCCGCGGTGGCAGATTCCGGGCGGTCGAGCAGCGCGGCGAGCGCGGTCACGCAGAGGGCGGAACCGATCAGGGTGAGCTTGGCGCAAACATATTCCCGCGCCGCCGCCGAAACGCCTTGAGTGAAAACTGCGACCAGGCGGCGCTCGAGCGGCGGGCGCTCGTCGGAGTAACTCAGGCTACGCATGACCGCTTCGTCGATGGGCAACAGCGCGGCCCGCGAAGAGCCCTGGTCGTAGGTCGTGAGCGCCTCGAAAGCGGAGTCGATGAGGGAAGGCATGGTGAGGCTCAGGGCGCGAGCGAGAGCGTCGTCGCGTTGAAGAACTCGATGCACTCGGCGACCTTGGGTAGCGACTCCAGCCAGTCGTGGGAATATTCCAGGCCGATCATGGCGGGCTTGACGTTGAGCCGGTGCAATTCGCGCAAAAATTCCGCCGACTTGCCGACGCCGGTGCCCCACGGGACATCGTGGCCATCCGCCGCGACGGAGTGCAGGTCGTGCATCTGCACAATGAGCAGTCGGTCTTTCAATAGACGCGCTCCGGCGATCGGATCGATGCCGCTGCGCAGCCAGTAACCGATGTCGGCACAGGCGCCGATGCGCTTGCTTCGGCCTTCGCAGGCTTTGAGCACGCCTTCGGG
>JANPIT010000548.1:0-4750 GCA_031425115.1 Opitutaceae bacterium
CGTTCGCTCGCAGAAAGGGCGCAGCAAGTCTGCGCCCCTCCATTTTACTGCCTGAGTCCGGCTCCGGAAAAATCGATGATTGCCCGCGCCGCGCATTCCGCCGCAATCGCGCCTCGCTCATGCCTCGCTTCACCACGCTCCTCCTCGACCTGGACGGCACCCTCGTCGACGCCTTCACCACGATTCATCGCAGCTATGTCCACGCTCTGCCGCAGCTCGGGTTACCGGCCCCGACGTTCGAGCAGGTCCGTGACGCCGTCGGTGGCGGCCTGGAAAACGCCATGCGGCATTTCGTGCCGGAAGCAAAGCTCGCAGAGGCCGTCCGCCTGTTCGTCGCCTACGCCGACAAAATTCTCCTCGAAGATGTCACCTTGATGCGCGGTGCGCTCGAGCTGCTCCGCGCGCAACAATCGGCCGGCACCCAACTCGCCGTTTTCACCAACAAACGCGGCGAACACGCTCGCCAGATCTGCGCGCACCTCGGCGTCACGCCGTTTCTCAGCGGCATCTTTGGCGCGAAGGATACACCGTGGCTGAAACCGCAGCCGGAATTCGCCGCGCACGTCCTCACGCAACTCAGTGCGCGCCCCGAGAACACCCTGTTGATCGGCGATTCACCTTTTGATGTGCAAGCGGCCCACCGCGGCGGGTTCAAGTGCTGGTGCGTCACGACCGGCACCCACGACGCCGCGGAGCTGCGCGAGGCAAAAGCCGACGCCGTGTTTCCCGACCTCGTCGCATTGCAGGCGGCACTGGTGACGAGCTGATCCCGCGGCCGGAACGGGAAACGCGGAGGCCGCGAAGCGCACAGAGCACCAATCGACGCACGCACGCACTTCGGCCGTCGGCATCTCCCGCTCCGCGCCCTCCGCGAACTCCGCGTTTCAACCGTTTTTCCCTAGGATTTTCCGACCCCGCCCGGCCCGCGCCGCGCGCTGTCCACTTCGAGCTTCAGCGCCAGGAGCGCCATCCAGATGTCGCGGAGGAATGCGAGCAGCGCCAGAATCAGGCAAAGCACCGCCGCCACGAAAATCACCACCAGTTCCAATCCGGATTTACCCCGCAGCGCGTCGATGAAAATCATCATCACCAGCACGCACGACAGCAGCATGCTCAACCCCGCGTAGGTCACCGCGCGCCGCACCAGATTCGCCCGCCGCCAGAGGATTTCCAGCTGCTGCTCGAGGTGGGCCTTTTCTTGAGTTTCCGCTCCGCGCATTTGGCCGGCCAGCGCGCGCGTGCGATCGACCACGCGGCCCAGGCGATTGGTCAAGGTCAGCATCAACGCGCCCACGCCCGACAGAAGAATCACCGGCGTGATCGCGAGTTGAATCAGCGGCAGAAAAGAATTCGACGAAAGCGGATCCACGTCGCCGACGCTCCCTCGCGATGTCCGGGAAGGCAACGAAGGACAACGCACGGGGCACCGCCGGAGCGATCACGGCCGATTTGAGCGCAGCTCCGGTTTGCATCGTCGCGCAAACCCGTTTCACCTCGCTGCGCTCGTGCCTCCGTCCGCTACCACTTCGCCCTCCGCCACGCTCACCGGCGTGCTCGAGCGGATCATTTTTCTCAACGAGGAGAACGCCTACACGATCGCGGAGTTCCGGCCCGACGCGCCCGCGAAATCCGCCCCCGACGCCAAAGCGCGCCCCGAAGCCGTCACGATCGTCGGCGCGCTGCCCGGCGTCGAATGCGGCGAGACGCTCCACCTCAGCGGCGAGTGGACGCGCCACGCGCAGCACGGCGCGCAGTTCAAGATCGTGACCTTCCGGAGCGAGCTCCCCGCGAGCGTTTACGGCATCCGCAAATATCTCGGCAGCGGCCTCGTGCCCGGCATCGGCAAAGTCTACGCCAACAAAATCGTCGACGCGTTCGGCACCGATACGTTTCGCATCCTCAGTGAAGAGTCGGGCCGGCTCCGCGACGTCGAAGGCATCGGCAAAAAACGCGCCACTGCGATCAAGTCGGCGTGGGACTCGAAGAAAACCGAGCGCGAGCTCTACATCTTTCTCCAGACTTACGGCGTCACGCCTTCGCAATGCGTGAAGCTGGTGAAGCACTACGGTGTCGACGCGAAACGCGTCCTCACGACCGAGCCTTACAAGGTCGCGCGCGAAATCGACGGCATCGGTTTCAAGACCGCCGACCGCATCGCCATCAACGTCGGTTTCGCCAACGACGCCCCGCCGCGCCTCGATGCCGGGCTGATCTACGCGCTCGAAACGCTCCAGGAGGAAGGCCACACCGCATTTCGCGAGGCCGACTTGATCGACCACACCGCGGCCTTGCTCGAAACCGATTCGAAGCTGCTCGAAGCCCGCATCGCGGCTCTCGTCACCAGCAAAGCGCTCGTCAGCCAGCCGCTGGCCGGCGTGGCCAATCCCCTGCCCGGTTCCGCCCTGCTCCAACTGCCGCACAACGCCCGCGCCGAGGAGCGTATCGCTACCACAGTTACACGGCTCCTCCGCGTGCCGAGCGGATTGCCCCCGATCAAGGTCGATGCCGCCGTGCAATGGGCCGAGCAGAAGGCCGGATTCACCTTTCACGAATTGCAGCGGGTCGCGGTGCGCGCCGCGCTCACGAGCAAACTCTCTGTCCTCACCGGCGGCCCAGGCACGGGCAAGACGACCATCCTGCGCGCGCTCGTCGAAATCCTGAAGGCCAAGAAAGTCCGCGTTCACCTCGCCGCGCCCACCGGTCGGGCCGCGCAGCGCCTCTCGGAAACCACCGGCGGCTTTGCGTCCACCATCCACCGGCTGCTGAAATATGACGCCACGAAGGGAGGCTTTACCGCCAACGAGCACACGCCGCTCGCCACCGACTTCCTCATTCTCGATGAGGCCTCGATGCTCGATTCCCGCCTCGCCGCGGCGCTTTTCCAAGCCGTCCCCTCGCGCGCCCACCTCCTGCTCGTCGGCGACACGGATCAACTGCCCAGCGTCGGCGCCGGCAACGTATTGAAAGATCTGATCGCCGTCAGCGATCAGTTCTCCGAGACCGGCTCCGGTGATCGCAGCTCTCAGCCCTCTGCTCTCAGCTCTCAGCTTGCCGCATCCGCCCTGCCGGTGACGCGCCTGAGCGTCATCTACCGCCAACAAGGCCAGAGCCAGATCGTCACGACCGCGCACGCGATCAACTCGGGCGATCCCTCCGTGCCGCCGGTTTTTCAAAACGTCGCCGACGCGCAGGTGTGGTCCGACTTGAATTTCATCGAAGCCCGCGATGCCGAAGACTGCGTGCGCAAGGTGGCGCAGCTCGTCACCGAGTTTATTCCGCGGGTGTTGAAATGGCCGCACCCCACCAACGATGTGCAGATCCTCGCGCCGATGCACAAAGGCGTCGCCGGCGTCGGCAACTTCAATGTGCAACTGCAGGCGACGCTCAACCCCGCCGGTCAGGAACGCGGCTTGCGCGCCGCCGGTGGCGAGTTTCGCCGCGGGGACAAGGTCATTCAGCTGCGCAACAACTACGACAAAAACCTCTTCAACGGCGACATTGGCTCGGTGGTGGGCGTAGATGCGGACGCAGGCACGCTAGAGGCTGATTTCGACGGCAACCGCCAGGTCTTCGAGCGGGGCGAGCTGGGCGAGCTCGCACTCGCTTACGCCATCAGCATCCACAAGTCCCAGGGAAGTGAATACCCCGTCGTGATCGTGCCGCTGTTGAAGGCACACTTCATGATGCTCCAGCGCAACCTGCTCTACACCGCGATCACACGCGGGAAGAAAAAGGTCTTCATCGTCGGTGAGCCCGTCGCCTACGCCATGGCCGTGCGCAACAACGAGTCGAAGCAGCGCGTGACGCATCTGCGTGAGAAGATCACCGCCGCCGCGAGCACGTCCGCCTCTTCGGCCCGGAGCGGAGTTGGTTAACCCGAGTCGACCGGGTCGCAACTGATCGAACGCATCCATAAGGCCGCCACGCGGGGCGGCGCGGCACGGATTCTTGGAAACGTGGTCCATACCGCGATGCGTCGATCCCCTTCCACGCCTGAACCCAAGCCGCCCGTCCGGCGCGCCGCGTGGTTCACCCGTTTCGCCCGCGCGACCTCGTGCCACGCCGGGCGGCCCTCCGCGTTCGTGGTCGCAGCTTTGGTGATTATCGTGTGGGCCGTGACCGGCCCGCTGTTTAATTTTAGCGACACTTGGCAGCTCGTGATCAACACCGGCACCACCATCGTGACCTTCCTCATGGTGTTTCTCATCCAGAACACCCAGAACCGGGATTCACAGGCGATCCACGTTAAGCTCGACGAGTTGATCCGGGCGAAGAAGGGTGCGCGCAACGCGCTCCTAGATCTCGACGAGCTCTCCGACGAGGAGTTGGAAGAGATCCGCTCCAGCTTCGCGAAGCTCGGTGCCAAAGCGAAGCGCGGTTCCCCCTCAGAAATGGAGGAAGCCGCCTCCGAGGTAGTCGCAGTCACACGGAAAAAGTAAGCGCGGGAGCGCCTGCTTCGCGCTCGCCGCGTCGGGGAGTTTCTTCAGCGTGGGGCCGGAGAACCCATGAAAATCTCCGCGCTGCCTTTCGCGATCGTCACCTTGCTGCTGCTCGCCCTCGCTGGTCCCACGCGGTCCGCCACTCCGTCGCGTCCGACCAACATCATTTTCTTCCTGATCGACGACTGGGGTTGGACCGATGCCGGCACCTTCGGCAGCAAACTCTACGAAACGCCGCACATCGACCGGCTCGCGGCGCAGGGCATGAAATTCACGCAGGCCTACTCCGCCTGCACGGTGTGCTCGCCCAC
>JANPIT010000549.1:0-30469 GCA_031425115.1 Opitutaceae bacterium
CACGAGCGTCTCGCGTTCCGGCCGTTCGCCCGCGGCCTCCGTAAACGCGAGCGCTGACGCCAACTCGATCGCCGCGCTACTGCTGAGTCCCGCCCCCGCCGGCAAATCCGACATCGCGAGATAGTCGAAGCCCGCCGGCCCGCGCAGGCGAAACACCGGCAGTGCCGCGAGCACGCCGAGCGGATAGTTGACCCAACTCTGCGCGCCCGTCTGTCGCTCGACCTGATCCGCCCGCAACCGAATCACGGCCCCGCGCTGATCGCTCGCAAACTGCCGCACCGCATCGTCACGCCGCACCAGCGCCACCCACACACCGCGATCGATGGCCGCCCCCAACACCGTGCCGCCATTATAATCCGTGTGATTGCCGATGAATTCGATGCGCCCCGGCGCGCGCGCCATAATCTCCGGAGGACGGCCGTAGGTGGTGCGGAATTTTTCGACGAGCGCAGACTTCATGTCGGGAACCGACAACAACAAGGCCCACAAGTCCGGCGCGTCGAATCAGAAAGTCTCCCGACCTGCTACGCCAGCCCGCGCAACTCCGCTCCCGGCTTGAAGCGAATCGTCCGCACCGCGCGAATCTTCATCGGCACCTTGGTGTGGGGATTGTAGCCGTTGCGCGCCGGACGCACCGCGAGCGCGAAGCTCCCGAAACCTACCAGCGACACCTCCTTGTCGCGTCGCAGCCCTCGCTTTACCGCCGCGAACACGGCCTCCGTCGCTCGCTCCGCGGCCGCCTTGGACGTGCCCTTGCCCATGATCTTTTGCACTTCGTCGACGAGTCCGGCCTTGTTCATCAGGGGTAAGAGAGAAGGCGTTGAGCGAAAGAACGCACCGTCCACCGGTCAAACCCATTTCCGAAACACGAGGGCCGCATCACCGCCCCGCGCGGCTTTCACCCGGGATTTACGGCTTGCTCGGCGGCGATGCGATGGGCGGCGCGACCTCGCCCGCGCGACCCTTCACCACCACGTCCAACAATCCGCGCAGCGCGGCCTCGCGGGTGATGCCACGCTCCGTGGCAATCTGCCCGGCACGCTTCATCAATTGTGCCGCCATGGTCGCGGCCTGCGTGGGCGAGGCCCCGAGCTGCGTGCAAACCTGCGTGAGTTGCTCGAGCTCCGTCACGGTGCCTCCTGGAGTCGCACCGTCGGCTCCGCGCCCAGTGCGAGGGACAGTGCGTCGACTCCCGCGACCTGCAGCCGCGAAACCATCGCGAGTCCGATCCACCCGCCTGCGCCATCGCTCACCGCGGAACGCACCTCGCCCACCTGTCGTGCCGTTGTGAATACAGACGCAGGCCGCACCGCCGGCGGCTCTCCCACCCCCGCGACCCGCACCAGCCGACGCCGGACCTGCCCCATTGATTTCAAACGCGCCATCACTTCTTGTCCGAGATAACAGCCCTTCGTGAAAGAAATCGCTTCCGCCTCCAGGCCCGCCTCGTTCGGCAAGTCGCCGAGTCCCACATCAACCGGAATCGCGGGAATCACCGCGGCGATTCGCCGCCGCTCCACGTCATCCGCCGAAATTTCGCGCGCACCCGCAACGACTCCTCCCATTCCCGCCGGCTCGCCGATCGCCCGCCGATAAACCCACTCGTAATTCTCCGCGCGTTCCCGACGGCCCCGAAAACGAAAGCCCTCCGCGTCCGCGTCGTCAGTCAGCTCCCCTCCACTCGACCCGAACACACTCAGGCCGGTCCACGCCGACGTCTCGTCCTCGATCGTCACGTCATCCGCAATCACATGGCTTTCCAACCGCTCACGGATCACCGCCGCCGGCGAAAAATAGCTCCCAATCCAGAACTCGTTGGCCTCCGCCCCACGCAGCACGAAGCTATCCGCCAGCACTTTCCCTTTCAGCGTGAGCCATAGCCCATAGGTCGCCCCCGCACCCGTGAGTGCGCGCAGGTCATTTGTGAATTGTCCCTGGAGGAAAGTCGCCGCGTCCTCGCCCGTCACCCGCATCCAACACGCGGGTTGCCAACGGAATATCGCCGGTGAAGTAGAAATCATGATAGGTTATAACCTGCTGCAAAAAGGCATCTTGCCAAATAAGTGGTAGATATTGAAAACTAGTCATTGACCCGCACGAAGGAAACTCTATTCCTTAGCACGTCAGTTAACACTTTCCCCCGCTTAGCGGGGGATTTTGGGGTAACTAAGAAAGCAAAGGCCGCCCGCTTAGGGGTAAGCGGGCGGCCACTTTTTTGCCCAAGTGCCGCGAGTCAACGGCAATGACCGACGAGAGGCTTGCGCGCCGCGCGCGCCGCCCGCCAAGCTCGCGCTTCATGCAGAAAACTTCCGACCTCAATGTCGTCGAGACACGTGCCCTGCCCTCGCCCAGCGCCCTGCTGGCCGAGCTGCCGAAGTCCGACGCACAGGCCGATTTCGTCACCCGCACCCGCCGCGAGATTCACCGGCTGATCTTCACCGACGATAAACGTTTCCTGCTTATCATCGGGCCCTGTTCGATTCACGACCTCCAGGCCGGCCGCGATTACGCCACCAAACTCGCCGCTCTCGCCAACGAAGTTGCTGACCGCGTCATGATCGTGATGCGGGTGTATTTCGAGAAGCCGCGCACCACCGTGGGCTGGAAGGGCCTCATCATGGATCCGCACTTGGACGGCTCGCACGATATTGCCACCGGCCTTCGCACCGCCCGCACCTTCCTCCGCGAGGTCCTCGACCTCGGGCTCCCGACCGCAACCGAACTCCTCGACCCGATCACGCCGCAATACATCGCGGATCTCATCTGCTGGTCCGCGATCGGCGCCCGCACCACCGAATCGCAAACGCACCGGCAAATGGCCAGCGGCCTCTCGATGCCGCTCGGTTTCAAGAACGGCACCGACGGTTCGATCACGAGTGCGAGCAACGCCATCCGCGCCGCCGCCCAACCGCACACGTTCCTCGGCATCAATCTCGACGGCGCCGCGTCCGCGATCGTCACCCGCGGCAATCCTGATTGCCACATCGTGCTCCGCGGCGGCGCCAACGGCCCGAACTACTCCGCCGCGCACATCGCGCAGACCGAGCAGCTCCTCGCCAAGGCCGGGCTCCCGAAATCCATTCTCGTCGACGCCTCGCACGACAACTCCGCCAAGCAGCCCGAGCGGCAGCCAGAGGTCGTGCAGGAGCTGCTCTCCCAAATCACTGCCGGTAACACCTCCATCATGGGCGCCATGGTCGAAAGCAACCTCGGGGCCGGCAGCCAGTCGTTCCCCCAGCCCAAGGAAAAACTACGCTACGGCGTCTCCATCACCGACGGCTGCATCGATTGGCCGACGACGGAGAAACTCATCCGCGATCTCCACGCCGGCCTCGGGGCGCGCTTCGCCTGATTTCTCCGCCCGCCCGAAATTTTTCCGTGTGTTCCGCGGGCTCCGTGGGCTAAACAAAGCGTTCCTATGAAATCACCCATCCGCGTCGCTGTCACCGGAGCCGCCGGTCAGATTGGTTATTCCCTGCTTTTCCGCATCGCCTCGGGCGCGATGTTCGGCCCCGACCAGCCGGTGATTCTGCAACTCATCGAGGCCCCGATCGAGAAGGCGATGAAGGCGCTCGAGGGCGTCGCCATGGAGCTCGACGATTGCGCGTTCCCCCTCCTCAAGGGCGCGGTGCTGACCGATGACCCGAAAGTCGGGTTCAAGGACGCCAACTGGTGCCTGCTCGTGGGCGCCAAACCCCGCGGCCCCGGCATGGAGCGCGCCGATCTCCTCAAGGATAACGGCCGCATCTTCATCGGCCAGGGCCAGATCATCGACCAAGTCGCGGCGGACAACGCGCGCGTCGCCGTCGTCGGAAATCCCGCCAACACCAATTGCATGATCGCCGCCTCGCAGGCGAAACGGCTCACCCCGGACCGCTTCACCGCGATGGTCCGCCTCGATCAAAACCGTGCGCAAAGCCAGCTCGCGAAAAAAGCCGGCGCTGATCTCACGACGGTAAAGGACATTTTCATCTACGGTAATCATAGCCCCACGATGTTCCCCGCGTTTGCCCACGCGAAGATCGGCGGCAAGCCGGCCACCGAGGTCATCACCGACACCGCCTGGCTCCAGGGACCGTTCTGCGAAATCGTCGGCAAGCGTGGCGCCGCCATCATCGCCGCCCGCGGCGCATCCTCCGCCGCCTCCGCCGCCAACGCGCTCGTCGATCACGTCCGCTCACTCGTGACGCCCGGCGAAATCCATTCCATCGGCGTAAAATCCCACGGCGCCTACGGCTTCGACCCGGAAGTCTGGGCCGGCATGCCCGTCCGCACCACCACGCCAGGCGCCTACGAAGTCATCCCCGGCTACGCGATGGACGAGTTCGCCAAGTCGAAGATCGCCGCGACGAACAAAGAGCTCGTCGAAGAACGCGCCTTCGTCGCCGAGCTGCTCAAGTAAACTGACCCGGACAGGGTCGAATTCAGAAGCCAGGAAGTTCTGGTTCCTGGCTTTCTGGTTTCTGAATTAAACAATCAGGCTCTTCAGCGCCTTGCTGATCTGAAACGCCTCGCGCACCGCCGCGAACGCATCGATCAACTCCCCCGGCGCGGCGCCGCGTGGAAACACCACTTCGAGCGTCGCGCCCGCGCAGCGCACCTCGGCGTCCACGCCACTCACGCGGATCGTGCAGTCACGATAATCCGACGGATACTGCACCTGGATGCCGCCCTCGCCGTCGAGTGCTTCGATCGCGTCGATGACCGCTTCCACCCGCGCGCCCTTGTTCAGCGCAAAAGAAATCTCCGTGAAGCCCCCCGCGAAAATCTGTCCGAATTCATCCCGTCGCGCGACGTCGATGTCCTTCAATTCGCGCAACGTCGTCGTCACCGCGTAGCTCTCCGGATTCCGTTCCTCGAGCGCGTAGAGGATCTCCACCACAAAATCCCGCGCCGTGAGCACCGCAAGGGGGCTCGTCACGCTCAGCGCGATATCCTTGCGCTTATATTCCAGCCCCGTGCGGACCGCCTGAAACAGTTTCTCCGCCTCCTCGGAAAGTTCGGGTTCACAGATTTTTCCGAGAAACGCGTTCGTCGTGGCGTTGGCCGCGTCTGGCAACGTGTGCCGCCCCTTCTTGAAGCCCCCGAGCGCCTTCACGTGACCACTCCCCCGACCGACGAATGCGATCGCCGCGATCACGCGGGAGGGAAGTGGGTCGGCCATGCGTTGCCAGCAAACCCGCTCCCGCCGCCGCGCCAATCTGAAACCCACGCAACTACGCGGCCGCCGGGCGCCGGTTGCCCCGCTTGACCAGCGCGACAAAACCCACGAGCGCGAGCACCGGAATCCAGATCGGCGCCAGCACCGCGGCGAGGAGCACCGCCAACCCCGCCAAGAGCGCGAGTGCCGAGACGCCCACCGCCGCCAGCACGACAATCGAGAGGCCCAGCAGGATGCCAAGGCCGAGCGTGAGAGGCAGCAGCTTCACCGCGACGACCGCCACGATGACCAACAGCACGACTTTCAGGAAAGTTTTCATGATCAGAAAACCCAGCTCGCCGCGAAAAGTTGCAACCGGGCGCGCAGTCCCCTGGTTTGCCGCCCGCGTGCCTCTGCCTTCGCCTCTCCCCGTCGTCTGCGCCATCATCACCGACGCAGCCGGCCGCGTCCTGCTCGCGCAGCGCCCCGCGCACAAACACCTCGGCCTGAAATGGGAATTCCCCGGCGGCAAGGTCGAGCCCGGTGAGTCGCCCGAGAACGCGCTCCTCCGCGAAATCAAAGAAGAGCTCGGATGCGAGCTCGTGCTCACCCGCGCGCTGCCGCGCTTCACCCATGACTACGGCACCGTCGTGATCGAAATGATACCGTTCGTCGCCGCGCTCGTCGAGGGCAGCGCCGCGCCACACCCGCACGAACACCTCGCCCTCGTCTGGACCCCGCTCGCGGATCTCAAGACATACGACCTCGCTCCCGCCGATTGGCCCATCGTCGCGGCATTGGCCGATCTTTCCCGGGCCGGAGTTTAGAACCCCACCAAATGCCATTCGGCAATCTTCGTAGCCGCGAGCGCCAGCGAGTGGTTCCTCTCCGCTCGCTGGCGCTCGTAGCACCATCACTCTTCCCAAACCTCCCACACTCGACACGACAAACGCGCCGCGTTCACTCTCTGCTATGGCGACCACTCCCCTGCCGCTCGACGCGGTGTCCCGACTACCGGCCCCCGCCGACAATGTCGCGATCGCCACGCGGCGGCTCGAAGCCGGCGAGACTCTGCAGTACGCCGCGGGCCCGCGCGCGCTGCCGCACACCGTGCTCGAAGGCCATCGCTTCGCCGTGCGCTCGATCACGCCCGGTGAGTCGCTGCTCTCCTGGGGCCTGCCTTTCGGCGAAGCGATCGCACCGATCAGCGCGGGCGACTACGTCGCGAATCAAGCCATGCTCGAAGGCCTCGCCGTCCGTCGCATCGGCGACGCCAAACTTCCCGCTGCGCCCAATTTCCGCGACTCGCTCGAAGCGTTCCGCCTCGACGAAACCACCATTCACGCTGCGCCGCCGATTCCGCGCGCGTCGCCCGCGCGCACGTTTCTTGGGTTTCGTCGCCCGGGCAATCGCGGCGTCGGCACGCGCAACGTCATCGTCGTCATCGGCACCACTTCGCGCACTGCCAGTTTCGCCCGCCAACTCGTCGCCCGCCTCCAACCGCTGGCGCGCGTGCACCCGACGATCGATGGCATCGTCGCGATCGCGCACACCGAGGGCGGCGGCAACGAAGAGCCGAACAACACCACGGAAATCCTGCGCGCGCTCGCGGGCTTCATGGTCCACCCCAATGTCGGCGCGGTCCTCGCGGTCGACTACGGCGTCGAGCCCGTCACCAACGCCCGCTTACGCGCCTTCATGGCCGAGCAGCGTTATCCGCTCGCTGATGTGCCGCACCACTTTCTCACCCTCGACCGCGGTCTCGCTCCCGGCCTCGCCGACGGCGAGAAGATTGTCCGCGGATGGCTGCCGGAGATTTCCGCGCAGCGCCGCACCGACGAACCGTTGCGCGGCTTGCGCGTCGCCCTGCAGTGCGGCGGCTCGGACGCGTTTTCCGGCGTATCCGGAAATCCACTCGCGGGGGCCGTAGTCCACGAGCTGATCCGCCACGGCGGCACCGGCGTGTTGACCGAGACCGACGAATCCATGGGCGCCGAAGGCTACATGCTCGCGAACGTCCGCGACCTGCCCACGGCGCGCGCCTTCATCGGCAAGCTCGACGGCTTTCGCGAAAAACTCACCTGGCACGGCCTCACGCCCGAGAGCAATCCCTCCGCCGGCAACCGTTTTCGCGGCCTCTACAACATCGCGCTGAAATCACTGGGCGCGGTGCACAAAAAAGATCCGCGCACGCGCCTCGACACGATCATCGACTACGCCCAGCCGCTGCGCGATATCGCGGAGCCCGCCTTCACCTTCATGAACGGTCCGGGCAACGACCTCGAGGGCATCGCCGGTCAGGTCGGCGCCGGCTGCAACCTGATCATTTTTGTGACCGGCAACGGCTCCGTCACCAATTTCCCTTTCGTGCCGACGCTGAAGATCACGACGACCACGCGCCGCCATCAGCTCCTGATCAACGAAATGGATTTCAACGCCGGTCGCTATCTCGATGGCGAGTCGATGAGCGCGCTCACCGCCGATGCATTCGAGCAGCTGATCGCCACGGCGTCGGGTCGTAAGACCAAGGGCGAACACGCGGGCCATTCGCAGATGTCGCTCTGGCGAAACTGGCGGCAGACCGACACCTCACAACTCGCCGCACTCCGCGCTCGCATCGCCCCCGACGGCGTGCCGCTGCCCGTCGGCGGGCTCGCCGACTCCTCCTCTGCGGATTCCGCGTTCAGACTCGAGACCCGCCCCACGTTAAAAATGTATCGCGTGGGCGATCGTCACGCCACCGAGCAGGTGTGCCTCATTTTGCCCACCAGCCTCTGCGCCGGTCAAATCGCGCGCATTGCCGCGGAGCGACTCAACGCGAAGCAAGTCGGCCGCGCCCAAGGCATCTCACGCTTCGTCGCGCTCGCGCACACCGAGGGGTGCGGCTTCGGCGGCGAGACGATGTATCAGCTCCTCCAACGCACCTACCGCGGCTATCTCCTCCATCCCAATATTTCCGCGGCGCTCCTGCTCGAACACGGCTGCGAGAAAGTGCCGAACGACATCATGCGCCATCAGCTCGACCAGGCCGGCATACCGCTCGCGAACTACGGCTGGGCCAGCGTGCAGCTCGACGGCGGCATGGAAAAAGCCATCGGCAACATCGAGCAGTGGTTCGCGGAAAAACTCGCCGCGCTCCCCCCGGCCACACCCGTCGTCGCCGATCTCGGCGCGCTCACACTCGCGTTGCTCACGGTCGCCCCGGTCGCCGATTCAACTGCCGCTGCGCTTGCCGCCATTGCGCGCAGCGTCGTCCTCTCCGGTGGCTCGATCCTGCTCGCGGAGAGCGATGCTCTCCTGGCCAATGACCGCTTTCGTCGCGCGGTTTTCGGCGAAGCGACCCCGCGCGCGTCGCTCGTCTATGGTCAACCGATCGCGCAGCCCGGGCTCCACGTCGTCGCCAGCGAAACGGATCATCCCGTCGAAAATGTAACCGGCTTCGGCGGCAACGGCGCGCATCTCACGCTGGCCGTCGTGCAGCAGCATGCGCTCCCCGGCCACCCTCTCGTGCCTGTGATCCAGGTGGCGGAAGCCACGCAACGAGGGGCCGTCCCGGGCGACGACATTGACGCATTCCTCGCCGGCGACGCGCGCGACGACGAATCCACACTTGTCCGCCTGATCGTGGCCGTCGCGCAACGCGAGCACGCCACGGCCGCCGCGGCGCAGGGCATCGTCGATTTCCAACTCACCCGCGGCGAGCTCGGACTCACGACGTAGTTTGGTTTCACCACTCATGGATTCCGCCAATGGCGGCCAATCAGCCGGCCATTGCCCGGCCCATTCTTGCGGCGAAGGCGATTAGCCGCAGCGGAAACCTAAATTTCGCCCCTTGGCGAAAGCCACTAGCGGTCACAAAAATTTCACTTCACCGTTTCCCACGGCGCCCAGCCGTCATCAAATTTCAGATACGCGCGGCGGCCGAACTCCAACGCGGGCCGCCCGGTCTCGAACGCTCCGAGGTCAGGCGCCGCGCCCGCGAACCCATCATTGAAGTTTGGCAACACCTGTCCCGCATCGATCACGGGATTCGGCAGGCTGACCACGGGATCGGTTATTTGCCGCGTCTCGCCGCCGCCCATGTCCGTCGGAAAGACCCCGTAGCGCACCCCGGTCACGCGCGCCGCAGGATAAAATTCCAGCCGATACGAGGGCAGGAACGCGACCCGGCCACGCACGCCGTGCGGCTCTTTCGCGGTGCCGCGTTCGTTGCCACTGTAGAAATCGTAATCGTAATCGCTGGCCGGCTCCATCTCGCGCGTCGTGGCGAGCGCACCGCGCACGTCGAAAATATTATTTCGCGTCACGCAGTTCGGATTCACGTGTGAGCTGAACACCGTGTGCACGCCTTTGGGCTGCACGATGGTGTTGTGGAAAATAAATTTCCGCCCGCCGCCGAACTCGTCGCGTTCCCCGGTCTTGATCGCACTGCTGCCCGAGGGATCGCGCTGCGTGCGCCGGCTCTCGCCCCAGACGTTGCGAAACACATAGAGCGGCCCGCGCGAAGTGCAGGCCGTCGCGATGCCATTAAAGAAATGGTGCATGTAATTTCCCCAGATGCGCACGTTCATGTTGGCCCCTTCGCTTTCGATCGCGTCGTCCCAAACGTTGCGGATCAGGTTGCCGTAAATGTCCGAATCGCGATTCGGGCTCCCTTCCTTCGAGTAGTTGCTGCCGCCGCCGATCGCGTCGTTGAAGCCATGGTCTTCGGTCGACCAGATATCGTTGTAGCGAATCACGTTTCCGCCCGCGCTATTGGAGAGGCTGATGCCCTGAGGACCCGCCGGGTGGCCCGTATCCCAATCGTTGGAGGCGCCGCGCGGATGCTCGAGGAGATTGCGTTGAATCGTCAGGTTGCCGGCGCCGCGCTCGGCCGAGATCGCGCTGTCCATGTTGCCGACGTTGCCAAACGAAACGGCTCCACCCATGCGGCCCCAGCCTGTGATGCGGCAATTCTCGATCACGATATCGTGGCGCCTCGCCTTGATAAGAATCCCATGCTGCGCGGCGTTGCGGAGCTCGAGACCGCGCACGATCACGTAGTCGGCGTCGATCACGAGATTCGTCGCCGCCTTGTTCATCCCATCCAGCGACACGCGGCCGCCGGGCGGCACGGTCACCAGATGATACGCAGCGGCGGTGCCGGACTGCGTGATTTTAAACTCCTGCGTGCTATCGCCCGCCGGCAGGTGCGTCGTCTCGCCGATGGGAAACCGATCGCTGCGCGTGCGCGCCTTGAGCACCGTTTCCCGGCCCTCCGCGTGCAGCCTGACTTCGTATCCGGTCGCTGGAGTCAGGCCGACAATGCTCCCGCGGAATTCCGCATCGCGGGCGTCGTAGACGAGAGGCAGCGCTTCGCGCCAGACTTCGCTGCCCTCGGCGCGATACCGCACCGCGCACTCGCGAGCGGCCGCCGTTTTCCAGTAGAGTCCGATGCATTCGTAGGTGGAGACCGCGGTGGGCTCGTCGGCTTTCATGGCGACGACACCTGCGACTATCACCGCCAGAATAACACGGAGAAATCGTCGAATCATCCTGTCGTTGTGCGCATATGCCGGGACGCTTGCAATCCGCGGGCCGCGTCGCATGGTTCCGGCCTCGTTCTTTGATTGGTTGCACACCAATCCTGCGAGCGATGAACCGCCGGCACGTCCGGCCCTCGTCGCTCGCCACCAAATTTGGGATGGATGCCAGTGGTCGAAGGACTTCTGTCGCCTGTCTCCTGATTACGGGGGTGTTCTGGATTCTACCCTTGGTTGGAGTGCGCCGCTGCCTGTCGAGAGTTGTGGGTCTCTCGTTAACTCCCCTGCAAAAAAAACAAACGGCAAAACTGAAGAAATGCCATTGGCTGCCTAAGTGCAGCCGCGTTGGTCTAGCGACACCTGCTAGCTGGAACTAACGACGACAGCAGGAATAGTGCGTGGAGCCGTCCGCGGACCGCGCACCGTATCTTCTATCCGGGGACTGGCTGGTATCGCAGCGCGTGCGATGGCGTGATACCGGCGAGATTAAAGTTGCACTATCACAGGTAGACGCGGCGCGCGAAGGTCAGGGGCACGCGGGTTCAACTCCCGCCACCTCCACCATTTATCACGTCCCCGGCCGACGATAAGAGTGTCTCACACAAAATAAAGCGCTTGAGGCGCAGTCGTGGATTCTCACCGTATGGCCGTGGCGCCCAACCGTAGTCAAACGCGCAGACCGTCTCGATCCTTCACCGGCGAACCCACTGCCGAAAAACGGTTCTCCGTTCATCCCTTGGAAGCCGCAGTCATGTGGTGCGTTGGCTCCCACTTGGTGCTGATACCTTGGGCCCTGGGCGGCACCCGGATGTGGGGTCAGGCGGCGAGTTTTATTCTGAGTGTTGTCAGCCTGTCTCTCGCGATGTGGCCACGGTCGTACACCGCGGAGTATACCGCCGCCCACCCCTTTCGGCTCATAATGTGGCCGAAGCTCATAAAATTCCCCATCTTCTGGCTGGGCCTATCGTTACTAGTTCTCATTGTAATCCAGGCGTTGAACCCCGCGTGGAAGTACAAGAGCGATGGTACCGTCTTCTGGATGCAGGGCATTCCTCACCAAGAATGGCTACCCCAGGGTGTTCAGGCGCCGTTCGAAAAATGGAATCAATGGCGGATACTCCTCATCTACAGTTCGGCATGGATGACAGCCTGTGCCGTGTGGGTCGGTTTGACGCGGCGAAGTAGCCTTCGCACGCTATTGCTCGCCCTTGCGATAAATGGACTCGTGCTCACCGCTTGTGGTGTAGCTCAAAAAACATTCGGCAACGGGAAGATTTTTTGGGCGGTGACGTCTCCTAATCCTCAATTCTTCGCCACCTTTATCTATAAGAACCATGCCGGCGCCTATCTCAACCTGCTACTAGCTGTAACATGGGGTATGGCGGGTTGGTATTACCTTAGGGGACTACGACGGATGGACAAGTCTGACCCCAGTATCCTGCTCGCCTTTTTTGCATTGTGCATTGGGGCTGGCGTATTCGTGAGTGAAGCACGGGGCGCGACGTTGGTGATGCTGGTGTTTACCGCCGCAATGTTTCTTTCCTTTGGCGCACTCCAATTCCGACTTCCGAAGGGGGGCCGCCAACCGCTCGTTTCTGCCCTCCTGCTCATCATTGTCGCGGGCTCATTTTACCCTGCACTGAAGTCTTTGGGCTCGAGCAGCATCCTGGTCCGCTTGAACGACGGAATTACGCGGCAAGACCCCTCGCTGAAATGGCGGGAGCAGGCCACGCAGGCCTCCCTTGAGATGCTTCGCGAGAACTGGACCCACGGAGTGGGAGCAGGCGCTTTTCGCTATCTATTCCCCACTTATCAACACCGCCACCCCGAGCTGGTCACTCGCTTCGGCAAACGCTTATTTTGGGAGCATGCCCACAACGATGTGGTGCAATTCCCCATCGAACTTGGCATTACGGGAACACTCCTATTGCTGGCCTGCGGAGGCTATTTATTGATTGCAGGCGCGCGGCACTTTTTTTGGACAAGCCCGGTCTGCCTCAGCGCGAGCGGGATGCTGGCGCTACTCGTCCTGTATGCCTGGTGGGACTTCCCCTTTCAAAATCCCGCGATTATTGTCACAGCAACCTGCCTCGCGGTGATAACTTTGGCCTGGGCGAAAACCGGTGATTTCGGCGGCGGAGATTGACCCTAACGCGACCCTTTCATCATCGCTGCAATCGTCCGAAATACGATCAGCAAATCCATCGTAATCGACGCATGCTTCAGATAATACAGGTCGTAGGCGAGTTTTCGATGAGCGTCTTCGACTGAAGCCCCATAGGGATAGTTGATCTGCGCCCAGCCACTCAATCCTGGCTTGATCAGATGGCGGTACCCATAAAAAGGCAGCTCTCGCTCAATCGTCTCGACAAACTCGGGGCGCTCCGGCCGCGGCCCGATGAACGACATATCCCCGATCAATATATTCCAGAACTGCGGAACTTCATCCAGGCGGGTGCGCCGCAGGAATCGGCCAAACCGAGTGGCTCGGGCATCGTCGAGGCGTGCCCATTGCGCTCCGCTCGTTTCCGCGTTGACGGACATGCTGCGAAATTTGAAGATTGTGAAAGGCCGGCTGTGCCGGCCCAGTCGTTGCTGGGAATAAATGATGGGCCCCCTATCCTGCAGCTTGATGGCGAGCGCCACCAGCGGCGCGAACGGTAGGCACACTGCCAGCCCTGCCAGGCTCAAAACGATGTCGCAGATTCTTTTGCAGGCGAAGTACCACGGTTGCGCATGCGCGGCATCATACGACCAAAACCACGCCTCGTGCAGGCCCTCCACATAGACTTGGCCGAAAGTGCGCTCGAAGAATAAACTGAGATCCGCCACTGGGATACCCACCCGCGTGCACTGCGAGAGGGCGCGGCGCTCGTCGACGTGCAAGGATTCCGGCACATCGACGACGATTTCGTCGATGTGTGCGTCGCGACAGTACTCCACCAGCGCTGCTCCGGATTCCCCTTTACCCGGGAGCTCCCGGGTCCTCAGTTCCGCGAGGGATGTATGCCCGACCAGCCGGATCGGCACATTGAAGCGTTTTGCGAGCGTGGTGAGCTTCGCCAGGGTCGCAGGATTGCCATAAAGCACCACATTGTGGCTGCCCCGCACGGCGAGCCTCCACAGGAACATGCGGGACGCAAAAACGAACCCGGCACCAAATAACAGGCCGAAAAGGAGTACGAATCGGCCGACCAATTCGAATTCAATTGCGGCGTGCAAACCCGCAAACGCAATCATGCCGATACCGATCGCCGTCAACGATCGCACAAATATCTCGATCGGCCGGAACGTGGCCCACGGCCGCTGTAGGTCCGCGAGCTGCAAGGCGAGGGCCATAAACGCGGGCATGCCATAACCGACGAAATAGAGTTCACGCGTCAGGAACGGTCCGATCAATATTTCATAGCGAAAACTGGGTGATAATTTGAACGCGAACACGGTTGCACTCCAGAGGAGTACATAGTCGATCAAAAAATAGGTGACCTCGTTGAGGTGCCAAAAACTTCGCAGCTTCATGAGCTATATGCTAGACTTCATTCCTCCCGCACGCTGGACAACCATCGCGGCCATCTCGATTTAGACGAGCACATCCGCGCTCACAGGCAAACCACCGCATACCTGCGGCCGCCGCCCCAACCCCCCACAGCTTTGGCACTTCATGGCTCATCGGGTCAAAAGCCAGCGCCGCCGCCACAGTTGAAACATCAATACCGACCAGAGCGTATGTTGCAGATTGCGACGCCCCGCCAAATGCTGCGCCCATTCCGCTCGAACGATCGCCGGTTCGAAGAACCCGTCACGGCTCAGGGCCTTCTCCTCCAACAAGTCCTCTGCCCAACCCCGCAGGGGCCCGCGCAGCCACTCGCCCAGAGGAATGGCAAATCCGGTTTTGGGTCGCTCGAACAAGCCGGCCGGGACATAGCGCTTCAACACTTGGCGGAGCGGCCATTTTCCTACGCCCCGGTGGAGCTTGATCGAAATGGGCAGCGACCAGGCAAACTGCACCACGTTGTTATCCAGGAAGGGCACGCGGGCTTCCAAGCCTTCTGACATGCTCGCGCGGTCAACCTTTGTCAGTATGTCGGACGGCAAATAGGTCAGAAGGTCGAGAGCCATCATCTTCTCGACATCATTGAGCCCCGCGGGCGTTGCCCCCGGAGAGTCAAGAGGGGTCGTCGCTTCGCTCGCGCCTCTTATCAACCGACTCGGGTGCTGCCACTGCGACACAAAACCGCGGTAAAGGCCAGCAAGGTCGGACGCCGATAGGGAGCTGCCCAGTTTGTGTAGTTTGTCACCAGCCGCCCGAACGCGCAGCCGCTGTGGGAGTAGATGGTTGGCTGCCCCGACGGCCCGATCCCACGTGGCCGGGTTCACCCCCTGCAAACTTCGCCCAATCGTACTTCGAATCCCCCGAGGGAACGCATTCACCAGCGGCCAATATTTTTGCGCCCAAATATACCGATTATAGCCGGCAAAGAGCTCGTCCCCGGCATCCCCCGAAAGGGCCACGGTCACATGCCGACGCGTGAACAGCGAAACCAGCGTCGTGGGGATCTGCGACGAATCCGCAAACGGTTCATCGTAGATATCAGCCAGCCGCGCGACCACGTCGAGGCAGCTCTGGCTGTCAATCCGATGCTCGTAATGCTCAGTTCCGAGATGACGTGCCACCGCTGCCGCATGCTTGGATTCATCAAAATCCTTCTCCGCAAAACCGATGTTGAAGGTCTTTATTGGCCGGCTGCTCTGTTTCTGCATCAGCGCGACGACGGTCGACGAGTCGATTCCACCCGAAAGAAAGGCCCCGAGCGGCACATCCGCCAGCATGCGCTGGCCAACCGCTTTACTCAGGATCCGATCCAGATCGTCAACCACCGCCGGATCATCAGGGTTCCGGAGATCCAGCGTTCTTCTTTCCATCATGTCACGCAACTGCCAATACGGACGTGATGCGGGCGGCACGCCACTCAGGCCCGTCTCCACATAGTGACCGGGTGGAAGTTTGACCACCCCCTTGAATATACAGTGCGGCCAGGGGACATAATTGAACCTTACATAGGCGGCCAGCGCGTCGCGATCGATTTCCCGTTCGAAGCCCGGGTGCTCGGCCAGCGCTTTGAGTTCCGACGCAAAGAAGAAGCGGCCGCCCTGCCACGAATAATAAAGCGGCTTCTCTCCGAATCGGTCGCGCGCCAGGATAAGCTTGCGGTCGGAGTGGCGCCAGTAGGCGAAGGCGAACATGCCGTTCAACCGCTCCAGAGTTTTCTCCACACCCCACGTCGCCAATGCCCGCAAGAGCACTTCGGTGTCGGACGTCCCGCGAAAGTCGGCCCCCGCGCGCAGCAAGTCCTCCTTCAACTCCGGAAAGTTATAGATCTCTCCGTTATAGCTGATGACGCCCTCGGTCGACCCCATGGGCTGGTGCCCTGTGGGAGACAGATCAATAATCGCCAGCCGGCGATGCCCTAGATTCACGGCACCGTCGGGGCTTTGCCAATACCCTTCGCTGTCCGGCCCCCGGTGCGCCAGAGCGCGCGTCATCTTTTGCAGAAGAGGCAAAGCCACGTCTGCTTTAACCCTGGTATCGATGAATCCCGTTATTCCACACATCGGCAAGAAGGCGAATGGATCGCGTGGTTCATGAACGCGCCAGCCGCATTCCGCTGAGCATCATTTGGTTCACATTTCGCACGTCAAAAACTGTTTCGGCCAAGGCGCGGCTTTCCCGTGCCATTGCTTTGGAGACATCGGGACGATTCGCGAGCCATAGCATGGCAGCGGCGAGGGGCTCGCTCGCGCGGACCGGCACGAGCAAGCCGTTCCGGCCGCGTTGCACCCCGGGGAAAATGACTTCGCCGCTCGCTGGCTCCCGAATGGTTTCTCTACAGCCAATCGTATCCGTCGTGATGATGGCACGCCCGACGGCCATCGCCTCGAGCACCGAGCGCGGAACGCCCTCATGATAGGAGGGTAGGACAAAAATCGTACAGGCGTGCAAATAGGGTCGGACGTCCTCGGCGAAGCCATGGGCTTCCACCAAACCTTTGCGACGCCAGGCGTCGACTTGCGCACTGGAAAAGCTCGCCGGGTTACGGTCGGTATCGCCGACGAGCACGAAGCGCGCATCTCGTAGCTGCGGTTTCACCCGCCGGGCCGCCTCGATGAATTCGCCGACCCCCTTATCGCGCAACAACCGCCCCACGTAGAGAAAGACGGGCGGGCCGGAAGGGACCGGAGAGCAAGGAAAGTACTGCGTGTCCACGCCCGACCCCGCGACCACGGTTACCTTCTCCACGGCCGCGATCCCTTCCCGCCCGAAGAGATCTCTAATCTCCGGGTTCTGCACAAAAACGCGTTCACAGCAGCTACATCCCATGCGATACATTTGGATGGCCAGCCGGCGCAACATTCTGCCCTTCAAACCGGCGGTGTGAAAGGACGCTCCGAGACCCACGATGAGCGCATAAATATGTGGCACACCGGCCCACCTGGCGGCGATGGAACCGTAAATCACCGATTTGATCGCGTAGCTCAAAAGCACGTCGGGCTGCTCGCGGCGAAGCATTTTCCGCAGCGCCACCAAACTGTAGAGATCACGCACCGGATTTAGCCCCGCCCGCGCCAGCGGCACCGGAACGAAGCGTATGCCGAGCGCACTGAATTGCGCGATGACGGCGGGATTCTCCGCCGGCGCCGCCGCCAGAACTTCATGACCGGCCGCCACCATGGCGCGCAACAGCGGGCCGCGATAATTCAGCAGGGCCCAGTCATGGCCGGTGAGGACGAGCACTTTCATGCGGGCGCACCCACCACTGCCGTGAAGACGGCGTCCACGGCGCGCGCCGCACAGCCGACGTCGTAACTTGCCGCGGCCTTTGTTCGCGCTGCAGCCCCAAGCCTCGCGCGCAATTCCGGGTCAGCGCAGAGCAGATCGAGTTGCGCGAGCCATTCGTCCGCGGTGGTGGCGAGGAGCCCGTTTTTTCCTTCGTCGATGATGAACGAGTTTTCGCCCACCCGCGAGCCCACCGGCACCACTCCGGCCGCCATGTATTGAATTAGCTTATACCCGCACTTGGCCCGCTCCCACGGTCCGTCGATCAAGGGCATGATTCCCACATCGAAGGTGCCGACCAGCTCAGCTTCTGTCGCCTCGGACCACGGCAGCGCCACCACTTCCACCCCGGGGCACTCCCACTTCGCTCCAATCACGCAGAAACGAATTTTTTGCCGGCGAGCCAGTGCGAGCAAGACCGGCCGCATCGGCTCCAGAAACGGTGCGGTCATCGGGGTCCCGATCCAACCGATCGTGACGACCGGTGCCCGAACATGCACGTGCTGTGGATATTTCCCGACCAGCACGGTGCTGGGAATTTTCGTCAGCCGGTTGGCCCCCCACCCGCGGAATTGCTGCTGTAGAGCCTCGCTGCCCACCGTGATGTGCACTGCGCGCTGCGCGTAGTGGGGAAACTTCGCCGCCCGGCCCAACCGCCCTAATCGGCCGTCGTTAAAGTCGAGGTAAACCCCATCGTCGTAGTCAATCACCGCCCGCTGCAAAACAGGCATCAGCAAGGATTCCGCCAGCGAAGGCAGGCCCGCGAGTAACTCTTTCTCGATCCACCACAGCGCCGGTGACGGAGCGCTTTTCACCCGACCGAGGAAACGCAGATAATTTCGGGCGATTTCCCCGTAATCGTGGCGCCGGGTCTGGTAATACTTGGCGAGGAGGTCATCCGGCAGCAGGGGAAAATGTCGGATACTCCAACCCCTTCTTTCCAACTCGGGCACGAGATTCTTAAATCGCACGCGGCTGCTCGCCCCGCGCTGATCGTACTTTGTGACCGCGTACACGACGCGGCCGGATTGCACGGCGCTCATTTCGGGAGGTCGGGCTTGAGCGACGACTCCCGGTCGGCCGCAGCCGCCACTGCCGGCGCGAGCCTGAGGTGTTTAGCCCAAAGCAACCGATACGCCGCGAGCACCTCTTGCGCCGCGGTAAAGTTAAATTTGGCCAACGCCCCGATCAACCGCATCAACGGCTCGAGACCGAACACCACCGGCCAGAACGCCGCATAAGTGAGCCCGCTGAAATGCTGCTTTATATACACAAGCCGTGAATCGATGGAGTAAAAGAGACGGCGGGCTTTGACCTGTCGCGATGACCCACCGCCGATATGGGATGCCTCCGCCGCGGCGAGATAATGGAGGCGGTATCCCGCTTGGGTTACCCGCAGTGAAAGATCCAGATCTTCCAGATACACAAAGTAGCGTTCGTCGAACCCACCTAATCGGTTAAAGACATCGCGCCGGATAAGATAGAACGCCCCAATGACATGATCCACGTCCTGGCTCGTGCTGTGGTCCCAGTCGGTCATGGCTATCCCGAGAGGAAACCGCGGTAGCGCCTGGGCCAGACCCAATGAGGTGCACAACAAGTGCCTTACCTTGGGAAACCGCGCACACGACCGGCTGATCGCGCCCCCTTCATCACGCAGTTGGATGCCGCACACGGCATGGTGCGCATGCGCTGGATCGCGCAGAAACTGGCACGGCTGCGTCAACGCATTCGCGCGCACCTCGGTGTCGGGATTGAGGAACAACAATAGCGCCGCGTCGCCGGCGGCGGCGCCTTGATTGCACGCCCGGCCAAACCCCTTGTTATCGCTGTTCTTTATTATCGTGAGCGGACAATCGAGTGGGAGGTGGTCCGCTGACCAATCGCGCGAGGCGTTGTCCACCACGTACACCCGCACGTCGATCGCGGCCTCTCGGGCAGCAACCCCCAGCGAGCGCAGACACGTCCGCAAGAGATCACCGGAGTTCCAATTGACGATCACTACGTCGATCGCGAGCTTCATACTCATGTCACGCCACCCCCGCGGGGGACTTCGGCTTGCGTCTGAACCGCCGCCAGCAGGCGCGTATATATGTCGACATACCGTTTCGCCACGACTCGAACGTCGAAGCTCGTCACCGCTTTCACCCGGGCGCTGGTCGCGATCGCGGCCCCTCGCATCGCATCCCCCAACTCATGCGAGAGCCACGCCGCGCCCGCCTCGTAGTCGGCCTGCGAGCCCGGGTCCGCTAGATAACCATTTATCTGATGATCGACGATATCCACCAAGCCCGTCGTGCGAAAAGCCAGCACTGGGGTGCCGCAGGCCATCGACTCAGCGGCCACCAGACCAAACGACTCTTGCCGTGAGGGCACCAGGGTGATGTCGGCGGCTGAGTACAGCAGGGCCAGCTTGAGGTCGTCGTCCACCAAGCCAAACGACTTTGCCGGCACCGGGAAATTGGCCGGAAGAGGCGAGTTGTCCCCGAACACGACCAGCATCATATCGTTGCCTTTCCTCCTACGGCTGAGTGCTTCGACCAGATGGCGAACCACCGCGAAGCCTTTGTTCGCGTCGCTCCGCTTCGCGCCAAAAAGCAGAATCCGCGCCGTCGCCGGTAAACCGAGAAGGGATCGGGCGGTGGCTTTCGGCAGCGGCCGAAATTGCTCCGTGTCGAATCCGTTCGGAATGACACCCGTGCTTTGGCCGCGGAACAGCGGACTGCTTCTGAGCTCAGAAGCGAGCGCGCTACTCACCGCGGCGATTTCCCACCGGCGCGCCGACCACGCACGGGACTTGCGGGCATAGTTCAGTCGCGAGAGATCGCGTAGTCGGCGCGAGCCGAGCACCGGACATTGTCCACACCCGACCCGGTGTCGTTCGCAGCCATCCGGAAAATGACACCCGCCGGTAAGCGGCCACCAGTCGTGAATCGTCCAGACCAGCGGACAGCGTTGCTCCCGGAGCGCCGACAGGCTGAGAAAGCCATTGTGGCACTGGTGCAGGTGCACCACCGAGGGCTGGAGCGCGACAAGACGCTGCCCAATCCGGCACCCCAGCCACGCCGAGCTGAACGGGACCTCTTTCCGTCTCGGATACAGGGCCCGCAGCGCGATCTCCGAGCCTTTGACTGCCGTGGCCAGGCACCGTTCAGCGGAACTGAACATTCCCACCACCCCCTCCTCACCCGTGCCACGATGGGGCGATAACAGCTGGGCATCCAGGCCTAGACTGCGCAAACCGCGCAGGAGGCGAGTGGCCGCCTTGGCGGAGCCGCCAGCCGTGAGACTGGACGCCAGTAACACCGGCCGGAGCCCACGGCCAGGCCTTTCATCGTTCATAGGGAGCCCGATCGAAACTTTCGTTTCAGCCATCCGACGACCTGAAACAGCCAGCGCAGGAAGGAATATTCGATCGCCCGCCGACAAAGTGTCATCGCCGCCCGGCCGGTGCCGATGTGGCGTTGCTGCACCCGGTAGGTCTCGAAGGCCACCGGCCAAAGTCGGGCATGGGACATTCCGCCAAGCTGAAAGTTGCACAGCACGGCGTCGAGATGAGACATCGCCACTCCGGAGGCCCGCAAACGGAGCAAAAATTCATAATCGGCGGCAATTTTGTAGCGCTCGTCAAACAGCCCCAGCCGTCGATAAATTTCCGACCGCACAAACACCGCGGGGTGCGGCACGGACATGTGCGTGTCGAGGCATTCCACCCGCGCCACCCATTCCCGGGACGTTTCGCCACCCGCACCCTCGCGCGTCACGCAACGGATGTTTCCCAAAACCACATCCGCTTGTGTGGCCGCAAACCGGCCGACCACCTTCTCCACGGCATCAGGCGCATACCAGTCGTCGCTGTTCAAGATGCCGACGAATTCCCCTCCTGTCCGCCGGAGGCCCTTGTTGATCGCTTCATACATCCCACCGTCGGGCTCTCTGATTACGCGCATTCTTCGATCTTGGAGGTCCTCGAAGCGCCGCAGGATTCCTTCCGTTCCGTCGGTCGACAGACCGTCAACGATTATATGTTCAATGGGTTCGTACGTCTGCTCTCGAACCGACTGGATCGCCCGAGCGAGCGTCTTGTCGCTGTTACGCGTCGCGGTCACGATCGTGACCAAAGGCCGCGGAGTCGGAGCAATCATGCGCCTGGGAGCGATTGCCTGCTCCGGTGTGCCTTCAAACCGGGCGTATCCCGTGACGCTGGGCAACGTCCGACGGACCAGGGTCGCCCATGCGCCCGGCGCGTTGACCGCCGAGCAGGAACCTCACGGCCGGAGCGGTTTTCCTCAGCCAGGGATCCGGTCATCCCTGCTGTGACTCCCCTTCATTCGAGTTTTTCGACGCGCCCCCTGAAATGGCTTTTGCCCCATTGTTCTTTGAGTCGACATGGTAGGCATATACTACCCCGAACCACAAAAAAAGCTGCGGCGTAAATCCACCCGACATGCACATCAAGCTGGTCGCCGCGCCCACCGCCGGATAACAAGCGAGAACGGCGGTGCTCTCGCGATCGCGTCCCTGCTTTAAAAGTGCCCTCACAAAGGCGCCCGGCCAGCGCAGCAACACAAGATATGCCACGAAGAGGAATCCTCCGGCCCCAAACTTGAGCAGGAAATTGAAGATCGAAATGTGCAGCGAAGGGGTTCGTTCGTTACGGACGATCTCATCCAACGTTGTCGCCTCCTGGACGGCGATGGTCGCCCCGATACCCTTGCCCAAGACGTAATCCGCTGGACGCATTTCCCGGAAAAGTTGCCGGACCTCCTGCCCCCGATAGTTCAAATTGTCGTCGCCTTCGTCCACCTGCTTCACCCGGTCAACCACCGTAAAGGTGCTCAGATCCATCGCCGCCACCGCATTCCGCTCGGCCGGCTTGGACATCGCCCATCCGAAAAAGCAGACGATGCCAATTACGCCAAGTATGATCGATGTCCTGACCACGACCTTCATGCCTTTGAACTCGATCCGCTTGATCCAGGTCAGAAACAGGAAAAAGACCAGGATACACAGGACCATCAGGCAACTGCGAGTGGCGGTAACGACCACGCCCAAAAAAAACAGGGCGGCCAGCGAAATCCAAAACGCGATACTCTCAACATAAGTGGAGGTGGTGCGCCTCACGCCCAGTAGGCCACATGGAATGAGCAAAAACTCCCAATAGTAATAGATGTTCGGATCAATGACGCGGATTTTGCCGAGTCCCTGTTCCACGGCATTCTTGAACAAGTCGGTGGACGTTCCGGCGTAGATGAAAATCGCCGTGGTCAGGATCGTGAAATACGCGACCAAACGCAGAAAACGGCCCGTCTTGACCATCATCGACCCCATTACCACGCCGGCAAGCAGGCACACCATGATCCGGAGATCGAACAGCAACCACGCCCCACCCTCCGTGGGTTGGATGATGCCAATTGCAGTCTCAAACACGACCGCAGCGGCAAAGACCACGATCGACGGTCGCCAAAGATACTTGCGGAGCCGCTGGAAACGAAACGCCCCGAACCCGACCAAAAACAGCAGGGCGAAGTCCAGGGGCGTCAGGCGCCAGAAAATGTAATACTTGGTCAGTTCCTCGACCGACCGGCCGATGTTGACGAGATTGTCAAAAAGGATGAGCGAGACACACGCGGCGAGGATCAGCACCACTCCCGGACGGAGGCGCCGGGCCGCACTCGGCGGCACCCCGGCAGAAGGATGCGCGATGGCGGACATTCAGGTTCGGGTTCCCGGCAATACGCGGTTGAGCATGACGACGATTCTAAACGTTTTCCCAAAACCGCAACACTTCGGTCTTCTCCCGCTCCAGGGAGTATTCCCGGCCCACAAACGCCGAGGCGTTTCGGCCTTTTTCAGCGATCCCCCGCGGATCCGACCGGTGCTCTTGGACGACTTTCTCAATCGTCCGGACAAATTCCAACACATCCCGCTGCGGCACCGGGTAGGAAAACTCCGGCCGGAAATACTCCCGGCCACCGAATCCGTGGTAACCAATGACGACACAGCCGCAGGCCATCGCCTCCAGCGGCGGCATGGGACATCCCTCGCGGTCGCTGAGCGACAGAAAGATCATCGATTCCCTCAGAATTCTGCCGACCTCCGACTCGGGCAGGTTGTTAATCGCAACCAGTTCAAAGCTATCCAGAGCCGCCCGGAACTTCAGGATATTGACAATCTGCACCACATCCTCGGCGAGCTTCCTCGGCATGTAGGCGATCTGTCTCTTCTTGTCGGCCCCGAAATAAAACACGGACTTGTCAATTCCGTAATGCACCCGGACCAGGTTTCTCATCTTTGGAAACGCGTGCTTTATATATTCACAATTCTGCTCTGAGATGCACATCACCGCCGCCACCCGCTCATCCAGATAGGGCGTCTTCACCGGCGCGGCCGCCAATGGATAGGAATTAAACGTGTAAAATGCATTCTGATTGAAGATGATCTTTTTGGCATTGCCCCCCCAGTCCGCCGTCTCCGGCCCATACACTTCCGGAATCACCAGATAATCGTCGCCCGTCAGCCGGGTCGACCGGCTTTCACCCGGGAGATAGACGCGCTCCGCAAAAGACCAGCGCCCGGGTTTGTCGCCCAGGACCATCTTCCTGAATTTTCGACCTATTCTCCGCATCAGGCCGCCGATTTTCGACCTCTCCAGATGAGCAATCGTGACGTCGTTGGCGAACCAGGTGCAGCGAAATCCCGCACCATGATGAAGCACATAAGCCGAATACCCCTCGCAAGACAGGATGCTTACATGCCGGTATATCTGTTTGATGCCACCGACCGGCAGATTCCGGTCCAGGCAGAGGTAGAATATGTTGCCTTTTTTCATCTCGAAGCGATCGAATCATCGGACCTTAAATGCCCGGTGCGGGAAATCGGCCGCGGCATTGGCGGCATCGTCACTTGAGTGCCGCGGCTTTCTTACCGCGTGTTTCCGCGATGGCATCCATCAGTCGATCGATGTAGGCATCCCAGGTGAAATTCCGCACCGCCCGGTGAGCATTGCGGCAGAGTTCTTCGTAGTGCGGGTGGTCTAGGATGGCTGCAATATTTTCCTTCAAGACGCCGACGGTTCCGTCGTGGGAGTAGCGACCGAAATCAATGGGATCTCCAAATGTCTCACGAAATTCCCCATACGGCCGCACGACCACCGGCGTGCAAAAGTGCAGCGCCTCCAGCGAGGCGGAAAAGCCCCCCCAGTTTGCCGTGGTGTTTACGAACACCCGGGCCTTCGCCAACAGGCGATAAAACAGTTCCTTTTCGTCAGCCTTGCCCTTGTCCAAGACTCCGTGGCACGCCACGCCATCGGGGACACCGTCAAAGTCACCGGCAGTCATACCGATGATGTCGACCGAAAGCGCCGGGTATTGTTTGCGGAGTTCATGGAAGGCCGCGATGAGCAGACGGGCGCCCTCCTTGTATTTCTCCTTGCCGATAAAAACAATGCTCATCGACCGGGATTTCGCCGCAATCGTCTGCGCAACGTCCATGCCATGCGTCGCATTCACCACGTTGCCCAAGTATCGGATATTATCGTTCCGGTATCGGCCCTGCATATATTTCGTGATCCCGGGGAAGAGTGAGATCACCAAATCGGCCCCCTCGATTTGAGCGTCCTCCCTTCGGATGCAGGCCTGCTCCCACCGGTCGGGCCTGCGGTTCTCGAAGTGCTGGATTTGATAGTCAAATGTCCAGTCGCAGAACTGTACAATCGGCCGATCGGTCAAACCGGCCGAAGAAAAACTGAAGGTGATAAAAATATCGACTTGTGAGTTGGTATGCCGTGCCACCGCTTCCGCGATTTTTCGCCGCGCCCGGTTGAAATACCAAGGCGAACGCAGGTAGGTGTAGGTGGGATTTCTGTAAAACATTCCGAGCAACTTCCAGGCGATTCGGGCCATGAAAAGGGTTCCCCGCGGCGGCTCGAGATTTACCCGGTTGATGACGACTCCCTTCGCCAACAATGTCTGGGTAAAGAAGTAGGGAATATTGGACCAGGTTCCAACCTCGTTGGAGTTTCCGACGGTGAATACCGTCACTTCCGGTATCCTGTTCATGTCGGAGGGGGAGGGGGCCAGCGGGAATTCTGGGTTTCCGCCGTACAATCGTCCGTGGGCCAGCTCAAAGCGCCGGGGTGTTCTGCCGGGCGGAGATCCGGCGTAAAATCAGATTCCAGGCGGACTGGACCATTTGCACCCGCTGGCAGGAACGGAACATCGACCGCTCAAGCCCATACGCACTCGCCAGTCCCATGGCCGTCCCGACGAGCACGGCCAGGACCGTACTCGCGATCGACGGACCCCGCCATGCCTCAATCGATTTCCCCACGGCCACGGTCACGCCGAACAGCACCAGCGGAGAAACATAGGCGCCCCAGTAGGCGATCCCCGTCGACTGCAGGCCAAGAATCCGCTTTGACTGGTGTAGATAGAAACCCACGGTCAGGATGACTGACAATTGGCCAATGCTGGCCCCGATATAGTCATAGCGCGGGATGAGCCAGAGCGCCAGAATTGTCGCGAGGATGTTGTTGCCCACATTGAAGAGCGCGTTGATCGAACCGTTGCCCACGGCATAATGCAGGAAATAGTTGGTGATGATAAACGAGAAAACAAGCCCCTGGATACTGGCCAGAAAAACGGCCCAGCGGGCCTTCTCGGCAAATTCCGGTCCAATCAGAACCGCCACAATCGTCGGACCCGCGAGGAGGAGATCCGCATAAACCACCGCCCCGAGAGCCGCCAGAAACCAGCGCGCCCGGTCCTGCATGGCGGCGATACTGGCCCGCACTTCGCCGCCGGTCGCGGCTAGGAGGGGAAACATGAAGCTGAATTGCTGCGCCAGCGCCGTGTGGATTTGGGAAAATAAACGCTGGGCAATCGCAAAATGGGGCAGCGAACCGCTGCCCATGAAGCTCGTGAGGATGAAGCGGTCCACGGTGTTTCCCGCGCAAATGCCCACGGCGTTAAATATTTCCCAGAGCGAAAACCGCCCCAGCGGCCGGATTTCAGCCATGCACCAGGTTGGCCAGATCGCCCGCCCCAACAGTTTGCGGACCAGCCACGCGTCCAGGATGAGCCACGCCGCACTGACCGCAAAGGTCGATGCCGCCGCCGCCGGCATCGTCGGGTAGCAGGCGAGCCAGACGATGCGCACAATTCCACCCAGCAGGCCCATCGCCGACATGCTGTAGTTCCGGATGTCTTGACGCAGACAGGCTGCGTAGAGAATCCGCAACGATCCAGCAGCCTGGTCTGCAAAGAACGAGCCAGCCATCAACACGGTGGCGGTGAATGCATCGGCCCGGAGCGTCGGCGCCAATCTTGACCATTCAAAAACCAGGGGGAAGAAGACAATGCAGCCCACCACGGCGACCAATCCGATCAACCCGTTGACCAAAAGCACACTCCCCACCAGTCTCCGCACTGTCGCTGTGTCGCCCGCCGCATAGAGCTCGGCCGCCCGCTTGGTTGCCGGAGTACCCAGGCCAAAGCCGCCGACCACCTGGCTGAGCGCAAAAAGGGAACTCAATACAATAAAAAAACCCGCTTGATCATTGCCCAGAAACCGGATCGTCAGCCCGGCGAAGAGAAAGTTCACCAGGAAAACCGAGATCGTTCCCACTGCCGAATAGGCCGAGTGGCTGACGGCTTGGCGAAAGACGTTGGAGCGAGATGCCATTCAATATTTCCCCTTACACGATAACCGCCATCTCCCCCCGGCGGGCCGGATTGGTGCCAGGAGGATCAACGGATTCAGAACGATCGACGGTTAACGAATGTCGCGTCGCCTTGGATGGGATTGCCTTGCCGATCGCAGACGACGCCACTTAGGCCCAGCAGTTCGAAGTCTTTGCGCAGATATTCGTAGACCTCGTGGAACACGGGTTGCCCTTCATAAAGGGAGGTGAAAGCGATCTCCGAATGAATGAAGCGCGTGCGCTTCAACGTCTCCCCCGCACCGCGGAACACCTCGAGCTCGGCGCCCTGCACGTCCACTTTCAATAGATCGATGCGCTCCAGCCGGCACTCTCGGACTATATCATCCAAGGGCCGCACCTGGACCGTCACTTTGGCTGCCGCTTCGAAGCCAAAACCGGGAAACGCGGCCTCAGCGGCTTTGACCTTCGGCGGCAACAGCGAACTGCTGTCCACACTTTGCAGGATATTGAACGTGGCGGTGTGGGCGGTACGTCCGGCCGCACAGACAAAAACATCCACCTGCTCCGCCAGCTTCCGGTCCTTCACGTGCTCCAGTTGTTTTGCGTTCGCCTCGATCAGCACGGCGCGCGTCAGGCCGTAAAGCGTGTTGAGTTCCGCCGCCACCTCACCCCGCGCCGCCCCGACATCCACCAGCACGCGGACCGGTGCGGGTAGGATGGGCAACCACTTGATTGCCGCGTCGACGAAGGCGTTGCTAAGCAATGGCCGCAGACACCGGCGGTCATTTGCACTCCGCAGCAGGCGGCGGGCCGTGAGATTGCGTTCCAGCGTAGAGACAAGAAACATAGTGTGAATAAAATCGCGGAAGGACTATCTCAGTACTTTTAATGTGGAAATCAGGAACTCCGGAAATCTGAGTGCACTTCGTCCGAGGTGGAGCGGCTTAACCCTTGTCTCCGGCCCAAACAGACCCCAAGCCGCTTTGTAGCGGACCCGCTTCCGACCTGTCCGCCGAAGCCTCGGCGAAGGCGGGCTCCGACGGAACGGGAAGCCGTTCCGCTACGAGCTCGAACCAGCGGCTTGAGGTCAAGCCGCTCCACCTCAACTGCAATTCTCCGGCTGAGGCCGCCGAAGGGCTTTACGTAAGCCGCGAGCTGTCCATCTTCGCCTCTCGGCTGCGTCCACGCTCAGATTTCGGCTGTGAGCTTTAAGCTTAAGGATCACGCCAGCCGAGGATCGATTCCCTTCTGTTTCCAGCTTTCCACATTAATCCTTCCGCTGCTTATCCCGCCGCTCGGCTTCGTCCACCTTCAGATTTCAGCTGCAAGGGTAAGTTGGCCTGAAGTCCGTTTCCCTTCTGTTTCCAGCTTTCCATATTAACCTTCCTTCCGTTCGCTTCCCGCTCGGAGATACCAGGCGCCGGCCGACTGCAGTCCCTCGTGCACCGACATCGTGGGCGAGTATCCCAAGTGCGTGCGGGCAAGATCGATGGCCGCTAGCGAATGCCGCACGTCTCCCGCCCGCTCGGGGCTGAAGACCGGCTCCCTCTTCGCCACCCCCGGCGACTGGGCCGCGACTAAGCTGCGAATCGCACCAAACAGGTCCAGTAGCGTCATGGTGGCTCCGCAGGCGATATTGTAAACTCGATCGACCGCCGTGCTCGCGGGTGCCGTGGCCGCGAGGAGATTCGCCTGGACCACATTATCGATATAGCAAAAATCGCGACTCGTGAGCCCGTCGCCGTGAAGACGGACCTCACCGCCATCGCGGAGGGCCGCGAACCATTTCGGAATAACGGCGGCGTAGGCCCCTTCCGGGTCCTGGCGCGGCCCGAACACATTGAAATACCGGAGCCCGATCGTGGGCAGGCCATAGCACCGATGAAACACGCCCGCGTAGAGCTCGCCGACCGCCTTGGTCGCCGCATACGGCGAGAGCGGACGGCCGGTCGCGGCCTCCACTTTCGGCAGAGCCGGATGGTCGCCATAGACGGAACTGCTCGAGGCATACACGAAGCGCTGCACCTTGGCGTCCCGCGCTGCCACGAGCATAGTCACAAACCCATCGACATTCACGGTATGGGATCGCACCGGATCTGCCAGCGAGCGCGGCACCGAACCGAGCGCGGCCTGGTGCAGGACATAATCCACCCCCTCACAGGCAGCATGGGCCACCCTCGGCTCGCAGGTGTCACCTTCCACGAGTCGAAAGCGCGACCACTGCGCGGGCGTGACCGCGGCCGCGACTTCCTCCAAATTAGCGCGGCGCCCGGTGGCGAAGTTATCCAGCCCCACCACAACTTGATCGAGCCGCAGCAACTTTTCCACCAAGTGCGATCCGATAAATCCCGCGGCGCCGGTGACGAGCCAGCGTCGCGGCGCTGCTGGCAGCTCAATCTGAAGTTTTTCGTAGACGGGTGAAGGAGTGGGCAAAGGAGGTAAGAGGTTCGGGGTCGCGCAGGTACCGGTTCAAAGTTGAGGACTGGAGTTGAAAGATCGATCCGCCTTAGGAAGTGGGGGCGGGCAGTTTGAATCAGTAGAAATATGCCCTCGGGCAAATGGAATCAGGATTCACCACGGAGACACGGAGGAGGCGAAGAAGATCGAACGCTGAGTTTAGACAGGATTAAGAAACCTCTGAAGAATACCCCCCAACCAATGTGGAACTCAGGAAATCAGGAAGAAAGTCAATGAGGCACCGGGGCGTAAGCGCAAAGACGCGAAGTTGGCCAAGATCACGCAAAGGGCAACCGCTCGGAATTTGGACGGGATTAACAGGATTTACAGTTGGCTGCAGAATGACAGGAGCCGATCAGCAGGGGTGCCGTGCCGGCACCTCTGCGATGTCGCCGCGCCAGACGGCGCGTTCATCGCGTTGCGCGATGCTCTGAATCTCACCACGAAACACACGAAGCACACGAAAGACGGAGGTTATTCGGAAGCCGGGAAACCAGGAAGTTTTTGACCACGGAGACGGATGGCACGGATATTTCGGACCGAGTACGGGAGGCACCTGGCGTAAGCGCCAAGACGCGAAGTTGGCCAAGATCACGCGACGGGCAACCGCCCGGAATTTGGACAGGATTAAGAAACCTCTGAAGAATCACCTCGAAGGGGTGTCGATGGCGGTCGAACATTTCCCTTTGGGGACAGGATGGACAGGATTTCGAACTAGGATTTACAGGATTTCCCGTCCTACGGCGGTGATCACCCCGCGATCGAAACTCACGGGCTTTCCATCGTTCCCAAGCATTCGGTTCGTTCCTGAAAATCCTGCCTTTAATCCTGTAAATCCTGTCAAAAACATG
>JANPIT010000550.1:0-2117 GCA_031425115.1 Opitutaceae bacterium
GGCGCCCCCCGCACGCGGGCGGCGGGTTGACAAAAAAAGGCCCGCGTTGCCGCGGGCCTTTCGCACTACCTCACAACTCTAATCTCCAGCCTATTACGCTATCCTCAACTCACTGAGTCAAAAATGCCTCGACGATCGCGATACCGGTCGCGGCGGCCTTGCCGCGCACGATCGTGGTGTAAGCGCCGGGCTGCAGCGTAACGAGGATTGCGGACTCACTATCAGCCGCGGGCGCCATGCCCGTAGCGGTGATCGCGGCCTGCGTGGCGCCGCCCGTGGCCGGCGTTTTCCAATCGTCGTTCGACTGCACGATCGTGGAGCCTTGATAGAGTTCGAGCACGGTGTCCGCCAGTTGGCCGGTGACACCAAAGTTCGAGAGCGAGGCGCCCTGAGCGCGGATCAGCACCTGAACCGGCTGTGTGCCGCGGATGATAAAGCCGCCAATCAGCACATTGGCGCCCGTGCCCACCGTGCCGCGAGCGGAGATATTCAAGAGGGGCGAAGCGGCCTGGCGCGGATTGTGATCGTAGTTGCGGCCGTTGTGGGGCGTCGCGATGTAGGGAAACACTTTGTTCAACACGGCGTCGTTGCTGTTCACATTGTCAATGCCGTCAGCCGAGCGGATCGTGAGCGGGATGGCGCGCAGATCACTGATGACCGCCGTCACTCCGATATCGATCACGTCTTCGCCAAAACGGCGACCGTTTGGCCAACCGCCGGGGACGTAGGACTTGGTCGCATCGGCGCCGAGAGCGCTGCCAGGAAGGCGGAACGGATGGCCCGCCACGGGGCTCTCCAGCACGTCGCCACCGAAGATGCTCATGCGCGAGTAACCGGCATCGTCGGCCACCGCGATGTTGGAAGCGCCGCCGCCGGGCAGACGAGCGCGGGCGGTCGAGAGGTCGACCTTGATGACGTCAGGGATGAAAATGGCTGCGAGATCCGCGCGACCGGTGGTCGGCGCGACATTGCCCTTCAACACCAGAGCGTTGATCAACGCGGCGAGCTCAGGCGTTTCCGCGTAATTCTTGAACAGCGTGGCGTCGCTCGTGGGCTTCGTGCGATTGTAGAGATCTTTGTCTTTAATCGCGATGAAGGCTTCGCAGAAGAGCGGGTTGCCCTGGCGGCCGACCTGAACCCAAGGACCGGTCGCAGTGAGACCAGCAGAGGTCGCGCCGTCGGTCAGCACCGTGGTGGCGCGGCGGCTCGTGGTCGCGTAAACGCCCATCGTCTGGCTCTCGCCGCCCGCGATGTCGCTCAACGGAATCTCGAGCACGATGGCGTGCACGTTGAAACCGCCCTGGCTGTCGAAGCGATTATTGCCCGACTTCAGCGCGAGAAGATCGAAGATGGCGTTGATGTCGCCGTAGAACGCATCGTCGCGCTGACCGCAGAAAGCGCGGTAGCCGCCGGTGCCGAGGGTGGCGACCGCGGTGCGGGTGTAGTCATCGAGCGCCGCGGCATCAGTCACGCCGTCTTTCGCGGGCAGATTGCCGTCGTTGTTCCGATTATACTTCGGCGTCGCGACGCCTTGATTGTTCGGGGGCACGGTGCCGGTGCCGAGGACGGTGCTCGTCCCGCCGGCCACCTTGGTCACGGTGTAGGTCTGCGTCAGGTTCTGCGCCGCGTCGCCGTTGGCGGCTACGACTCCCGTGTAGGATTGAAGAATGGTTGCCTGCGTCTTGTAAGTCTCAGCGAACTGAAACTGGTAGGCGACGCGATCCGCACCCGTGGTCGGATCGGCCAGGAAAATCTGGTAGAGCACATTCGGGTCGAAATTGTATTTATTCGGACCGACACCCGGCTCCTGGTGCGGATAGACCGACAGGCCGACGTTGAGGTATTTCACTCCGTTGCGCACGACAACGAACGCATACACGTCCGTGGTGTTGGCCGATTGATCGAGCGTGATCAACGGGGCGTCCATATGACTGGATGCTTGGGCGGGCGCAGCGCCGAGCACGATGGAGAGCGCAAGCGCAACGAGGCGCGACGCGGGCTTAATCTTCTGTTGTGATTTCATGGGTGGGTTTGTGTTACTACGCTGGAAATAGGTTCGCTCATACTTCGCCCGAGCAGCGTGCGCTCGGAGGGTGTCAAGGTGCCTGCGGCGCTCT
>JANPIT010000551.1:0-3310 GCA_031425115.1 Opitutaceae bacterium
ATGCGTGCTGCGGGCGATCTCGGCCATGATGTCGACGTTCTGGCACTGCACGGGCTCCTCGATGAAGAAGGGCTGGTAGGGCTCGAGCCCCTTGATCAGCAGCTTGGCGTTGGCCGGGCTGATCGCGCCGTGGAAATCGATGCCGATGTCGGCGTCCTTGCCGCCGGCTTGCTTGAGTTCGGCAAACGTCGCCACCGCCTCCTCGATGAACTGCTGGTTCGCGACGAGGCCCGACTGCACCATGTTCTTGATGCCGGTCTTGAACGCCGTGAACCCCTGCTGCTTCCGTTCCTTCAGGCGCACCGGGTCGTTGCCGACGTGCGCGTAGACGCGCACCTTGTCGCGCGTCGGGCCGCCGAGCAGCTCGTAGACGGGGACGCCGAGGAGCTTGCCCTTGATGTCCCACAGCGCCTGGTCGATGCCGCTCAGCACGCTCGTGAGAATCGGCCCGCCGCGGTAGAACGCATGCCGGTAGATCGCCTGCCAGTGATGCACGACGTGCCGCGGGTCCTTGCCGACGAGGTAGGGCTCCACCTCGGCCACGGCCGCCGCGCACGTCTTCGCGCGGCCTTCGAGGATCGGCTCACCGAGGCCGATGACGCCGGCATCGGTGTGCACCTTGAGAAACAGCCAGCGCGGTTTGACGAGGATCGTCTCCAGCTTCGTGATACGGAGTTTCGCCGGGAAGTCCGGTGGCCGGCCCTCGGTGCGCCGGGTCGCCGCGCCGTAGACGGGGGTCGGCGCGCGATCGGCCGCAGAGAGCGTGGCACCGAGTCCGGTGGCCGTGAGAATTCCGAAGACCGTTTCGAGAAAATCCCGTCGCAAAACGGGACGCGGGGAGCGGGCGGATTTTTTCATGGGGCGCGAGGCGGCTTCACCGCGGGGGCTGCGGAATCGTCGCAGCCATTCCAGAAAGGCCCGCGATAAAATGCAACCCGCGTAGCATGGCTTGCCCTTGGCGAACGCGAACGCGGTGAATCGATCGACGAAGTGAAACGAGCCCTGCAATCGCCCGGGTTCGCCCGATATTTTCGCTCCGATCTCGAATACGACAATGTGCGCGGCGAGCCGTCGTTCCAAGCCCTCCTCGCGGAGGCGGACGCGAAGAAGTGATCGCCAGAAAAAGGACTCAGATGCCGGATTGAACCGCGCCGCGGCTTACTTGCGCGTCCAGGTGTGGGTCGCGAAATCGAAGTCGTAGTCGTTGCGATCGGGCACCGGCGGCGCGCTGGATTTGGGGAGGTGTTGCGCCAAGTCGGTCTTGAGTGCGCGGTGTTGCGGATCGCCCGCGAGGTTGTGGTATTCGTGGCGATCGGCGATGTTGTCGTAGAGCTCCTCGGTGCCGTCGCTGTAGCGGATATAGCGCCAGCGTTCGGTGCGGACCATATGATTGCCGGGGCCGAGGGTAGCCACGGCGGGACGGTGTGGAGTGGTGTCGTTCTTGAGCACGGGCACCAGCGTCACTCCCTCGTTCTCCTTCTTGGCGGGGAGACCGCAGAGATCGAGAATCGTGGGGTAGAGATCGAGAAGACTGACGGACTGTCCCCGGGGAGTGCCCGCGGCGCTGACTCCGGGTCCGGCGATAATGAGAGGGACGCGCGTGGAGCGCTCCCAGAGGGTCGATTTGTGCCAGTGGAGTTTTTCGCCGAGATGCCAGCCGTGGTCGGACCAGAGGACGATGATGGTGTTGCTGGCGTGAGGAGATTTTTCGAGGGCATCGAGCACCCGGCCGATCATCGCGTCGGCGAAGCTGATGGACGCGAGATAGGCGCGGACGGCGTCGGGCCATTTTCCTTCTTTGACGATGCGCTCATGCTCCTGGCGCCGTGAGGCCGCGAAACTTTTCGCGATGGGAGGAAGATCGTCGAGGTCGTTGGCCGGCACCTCGGGGAGCTTGGGATTCGGATACAGGTTGAAATATTTTTGGGGCGCGAACATCGGGATGTGCGGGTGCCACAAGCCGATCGCGAGGAAGAAGGGTTTCGCGTGCTGGCGCTGGAGAAAATCGCCGGCGAAGCGCACGGCCTTCATGTCGCCGTAGTCTTCTTCTTCGCGGTCGAGCACCCCCCAGTCGAATTCCCCCTGGAAGTCCTTCAGGCCGTTGAAGGGATGGCCGGGGGGATTGGGAATCTTCTTTACCCAAGGATACCATTCGAGGCGGCGATACCAAGGGTCGTCGAATTCCTGGAGTTGGAACTCGTCCCACTGATCGGGGGGATTGAAGCCGGAGGTGTGGTGAAAGATTTTGCCGGCACCCGCGGCGTGATAGCCATGCTGCCGCAGATACATGGGGAGCGTGATGTAATCGGGATGGGCCGGGCGCCACCACTGATTGTTGTTGTAGATGCCGGTCGTGTCGGGACGCATGCCGGTGAGCAGTGCCGTGCGCGAAGGGTTGCACAGTGGCGAGGCGGTGTGCGCGTTGGTGAAGAGAGCGCCACGTTTGGCCAAACGGTCGATGTTGGGCGTGCTGACGCCGGGATAGCCGCCAAGACAGCCGACCCAATCGTTCATGTCATCGACGGACAAAAACAGAATATTCGGTCTGGCTTTCGGCTCAGCGGCGAAGGCAGAGGCTGCGCTTGCGAGGATGCACAAAAGGAAAACGCGGCAGTTCATAGGCGGAGAGAAAAACAAAATTTGCCGCGTGGACGGATTCGGGGGCCGTCGGCTTCGATCACACGGAGAGCCGACTCCGGCGGGAGAGTGTTTAGACTGATTGCTCCGCCGCGAACCGGGCCGGACCGGACCGATCGCGCTATACAATTTCCTTGATCACCTTGCCCTCGACGAACGTCAGCCGTTCGTTGCGTCCGAGATGCGGATACGTCAGCGTGTGCTGGTCGAGTCCAAGTTGATTCAGGATCGTGGTATGGATGTCGCGGAAGTGATAGGGCTTTTCCACGGCTTTCAGGCCGATGTCGTCGGTCGCGCCGACGATGCGGCCGCCCTTAATGCCGCCGCCCGCCATCCACATGCTGAAGCCGTAATTGTGATGATCGCGACCCATGCCGGCCTCGGCTTCGGGTGAGCGGCCAAACTCGCCGCCCCACACGAGCAGCGTGCTGTCGAGCAAGCCGCGGCGCTTCAGATCGGTGATGAGTCCGGCGATCGGTTTGTCCACGTGCCCGGCCATGCGAAGGTGATTTTCCTCGATGTCCTTGTGCGCATCCCAGGTAAGCTGGCCGGAACCGCCGCCGGAGACGACCGTGATGAAGCGCACGCCCTTTTCGACGAGTTTGCGCGCGAGCAGGCAGCGGCGGCCGTAGTCGTTGGTGGCGTCGGCCCCGACGCCGTAGAGGTCGAGCGT
>JANPIT010000552.1:0-2615 GCA_031425115.1 Opitutaceae bacterium
CCGGGAGGTGGCGCGTGGCGGGATGCGTGCGGTCATCGACCTTGATCGTGACCTTCGTCTGCGGTGCTTTGGCCGTGCGCCAGGGACGGCGATCGTAATTCGCGCCCAGCATCTGACCGAACGCCGGGTGATTTTGATACGTGTTCGCCGTGGAATGGATGCCAATGAACGCGCCGCCGTCCTTCACCCAGGCGAGCAGGGCTTCCAAGTCGACCCCGGGCGGATTGATCGCAGTGAAGAAGACAACCGCTTGGTAGCGGCGTAGCGCTTCAGCTGATACGGCGGTGCCATCCTGGGTGATGGTGACGGCGAACAGGTCGCGGCTCAGTTCGGCGAAGTGGCGCTCCGCGACGGACAACTCGCCCGAGGGCGAGCGTCGCACCACGTCGTTGTCGGACGTCATGGGGTTCGCGAAGAAGAGGACCTTGGGCAACTCGGCTGCGGTGAGGGTGCCAAGGACGACGCACGCGAGAATCGCGGCGGCGCGGCGAAAAAACGCGAGAAGGGGGCCGGGCATAAGACTATTTTTTGGCCGGCGGCAGAGCGGAGAGGATCTTGAGCGCCGCCTCGTTCTTATATTCTCGCGCGATATCGAGCGCGGTCACGCCCAGTTTGGAGACGATGGTGGGATCGACTTTCGCATCGAGGAACAGCTGGACCATCTCTGCGCTGCCGCTCGCGGCGGCTTCGTGGAGTGGCGTGCCACCGCGCTCGCTGAGCGTCATGGGATTCGCGCCGCCTTTGAGGAGCGCGCGAGCGATGGCCACACGGTCCTTGGCCGCGGCGTTGTGCAGAGGAGTCCAACCTGCCTTGTCGCGTTCATCAGGCCTGGCTTTTTTTGCGAGGAGCGCTTCGAGCAGCACGACGTTGTTGCGCTCCACCGCGAGGTGCAGCGGCGTGCGCTGGCTGCGGTCGGGCTTGTCGACGTCTGCGCCTGCAGCGAGGAGGATCTGCCCGATTTCGTTTCGGTTGCGCAGGATTGCTTGGTGGAGGGGCGCGAGCGCCTCGTCTTTGCCCCGGTGAGCGCGGGCGGGCTCGGTGGCGAGATGTAATTTCACATCGTCGATGTCGCCGCGCGCGATGGCTTCATCGATCGTCGGGTAGCGCGGCACGGGGGCGACTTTGGAGGGGACACCCTCGCGGGGGATTTCGAGGCCGGCGGTCCAAGCGATGCCGTTGAGCACGAGCCTGCGGAAATTGTCGTCGGACCAGTTGCGGTGATAATGCCCGCCCGTGAAACCGAACGCGCGCGGTCGATCGTCGCCGCTCGAAACCCAGGCGAGCGTCTGCGGTTCGCGTTGGGCGAGAGCGGCGCGGATGGTCGGGTTACCGGAGCGTGGGCCGTCTTCGCCAATTGAGTCGACGGGGGGGATAGCCTGCAACACGGGCGTCACGCCGGGGCGAAAACGGAGGTGATAATACCACTCGTCGTCGATTGTGAACGAACCGACGCCGCGTGTGACCGCGTGCGGCGCGATCATCGGGGCCTCGACTTTCCAGACGGGATTCACCGACCACTCGGTCTCGAAGCGAGCGCCGACCGCGGTGAGGAGGAAATCCGAGAGTTCGCCGCGCACGGGCTCCAGCGCGAAGTGAAGCACGACGAGACCTTTTTTCGCGCGATGATGGCGGCGCAGCGCGTCCACGTTGTCGCGGGCGACGTGGCGATCGAGGCCGTCGGAATAAAGCACGACGGCGTCCGCCGTCGTGAGGATAACGTCGGTGGGCCAGCCGAGGCTAACGGTCGCTTTTACGGGGAGGCCGCTGGCGTTGAGCGCATCGGCGAGGAGCGCGGCGCCTTCGGGAAAGCGGTGCTCGCCGGGACCATGACTGGGCTCGCCCGCGATGAACAGGACGGTGGAGGCGGCATGCGCCGCCGTTGTGACCATCAACAAGAGAGCCACCCATCCACTGCGCGCATGCGCGCTGCCAGACTTCATGACGCGGACTATTGAACGCGTCGGAATGCGGTCAAACGAGATTCCGCGGTGTGCGGCGAAGCCTACGCGGGCAGCGGATCGAAGCGGCGGGCAGGGACGGCGACGACCTCCACGAAAACTGCGGTGACGCCGGTGGCAGCGACCGCATCGATCGCACTGCTCACCTGCTTGAGAACTGCGCGCTCGGCGGTGGCGTCGTTCGCGCCCACGCGGCACAGGAAGTCCCAACGGTCCATGCCCTCAGGCAAATCCTTCTTGCGCTCGCGCGTCACATATTTCCGGACCTCGTGTTTGATCGTGTCACGCACACGCGCGTCGGCTTTCCGCGGATCCTGGAGGGCAAAGAGTTTTTTCATGTCTGGCGCCATCACGCGCCGACCTGCGGTTGCCGGCAAAACTATTCCGAACGGTGCGCACGCGACTTGTTTTTAGGCGGCGACCCCGACACGGTGGGGCTCGGCAATTTTCCCTCTGTCGATTCACGATTCACGTTCTGCAATTTCCCCATGCACGCACCCCTAAGCTCCCTGAGTGACCCGAAACCCAGCCGTCGGCATTTCTTGAAACAGGCCACCACCGCGACGGTGGTGACGGCTGGCGCCACACTTTTGAAGACGCCGGTTTACGGCCAGAATCAGGCGCCCTCGCCGGGCCGCGTGATCGGCGCGAATGAGC
>JANPIT010000553.1:0-6304 GCA_031425115.1 Opitutaceae bacterium
CGGATCGCATCGAGGTCGGCGGTGACCTGGCGCTGCGGCACGAAGGTGCGGCTCGCACTGGCGTAGACGCTGATCTCCGGAGTCAGTCGCACGAGCAGGCTGGTTTGCGGGACGGATTTCTTGACCAGGAAATCGGCCTCCACGCCCGGCGTCGCGGTGGCGATCGGTTGGTGCGACCAGACCTGGCGGGCGCCGACGAGCGTGCGCACGCGGTCGTTGAAGAAGCTGGATTGCAGCACGCCGAAGACGGCGTTGCGGTGCGAGCCGCCGCGTTCGCCGACGCGATCGACCAGCGTTTTCTCTCCGTAGGTCGGGCCTTGTGCGAGTTGGATGAGGGAGAGCAGGCGGGGCGTCGGATCGGTGCGGGGATTGTAGTTGATCGTCGCGGAATTCACGCTGGTCGAGCCGACCGTTTGCGTGCCGCCGTCGTGTTGGTAACCGATCAGCACGTCGTGTTTGCCGAGGGAGCGGACGTCTAGTTTGTAGGTGCCTTCGATCTTGGCTTGGAAGTTGGTGGCGTCGCCCTGCACGAGATCGCCAGCGGCGCTGCGTAGACGCTGACCGGCGACTGGGCGAAAACCGTTAAACTCGCGGCGGTAGCGATGCGAGTAGGCTTCCTGGAAGAGGGCGCGGAACGCGAGGTCCTTGCTGGCGATCCACTCGGCGTCGAACGTCGCGATCTTCGCGCGATACGAGTCACGGCCTTCGGGCCCGTTGTAGTTGGCGTTCCAGCGGCCCATATAATCTTCGAACGCGATGATCGTATACGGAGGCGAGTTCGGCCCGATGCTGCGGGCGATGAAGCTGTCGACGGTCTCGGGGCCAGTGAAACCGGTCGTGATGGGATTGCCGGCGGGGTCGCGGACGGCGCCGTTCTCCAGGCGCGGGTAATTCGCGGGACGGGGAAGACCGCGGGTGTCGAAGAGCGCGATCGCCTCTTTGTCCATCTGCTGGAAGCGCGGATGCGAAACGGTGATATATGGCGGACGCCCGGCTTCACGGTCGTTGTCGGTGTAGCGAGCGGTGAAAGTGAGATTCTTCCGCGCGCGGAAGGTCAGGCCTGCGGCGTAGTAGTCCTCGTCGAGGAATTGGTGATCGATGGCGCTCTTCTTGGAGGTGTGCCCGTAAACCAGCATGTAGGCCAGTCGGTCGGCGACGATGGGACCGCTCTGGCGAAAGGCGATGCGGCGATTCTCGTAATCGCCGGCACTCACCTGGAGTGAGCCGGCGTTGGTGAAGCTCGGCTTCATCTTGATCACGTTCACCGTGCCACCGGCATTGCTGAGGCCGGCGAAGACGGAGTTCGGGCCTTTCATGACTTCGATGCGGTCGACGTCGTAGAGCGCGATGCCGCCCGAGGCGCCGCCGACGCCGTTGATGAAGACGGGCGATGAGAAGCCGCGCGTTTTCACGTCGCCCTCGTCTGTGGTTTGCGCAGTGACGGACCCGGCGGCACGCAACACATCCACAAGCTGGGTGGCCATGGTGTCCTGGAGGAATTCGCTCGTGAGCACGCTGATGTTCATCGGTGTATCCTTGATGAGGCCGGCGATCCCGGTGCCGGTGCTGGAGGCGGCGGCACGGTAACCGAAGTCTTTCTCGGATTTCACTTCGAACGGACTGAGCACGACTTTCTCGGCGGCGACCGCAGCAATGGTGGCGGGAGCTTGCGCGATGGCGAGTGAGCTCGCGCAGAGGAACGCGAGCAGGATGGGGAGATGCGGCTGCTTCATGGGTAGGGGATAAACGGACCTTGGCAGGGTTGGCGGACGGAAAAGGGGTTTCCTGTCTGGCACTATAAAAGCACCAAGTGCTCGCGCCCGGTCAAGAGAAAATGCGGAGTTCCACAGTGAGGAATGCCGGGGCGCGGCCCGCCCTACGCCCGCCACCGGCACTAAAAGAGCGCCAGTTTCGGTGTGGGATCAAACAGCCCGCGCTGCGCCAACGCACGGGAGCGGAGGCCCTTTTCGCTGTCGTCAGCGGTGCGGTGCGATCAGCGGCTCTGCAATGCGCGCCAGGATTTCGGATCCGGCGGCGTGCAGTTTCGAGGCGATATCCGAAACAAACTCTTCGCCAATGTGCTGGCCGGAGACCGCCAGTCCGGCGATGGGCGGACTACCCACCGCCACGCCAATCGACACGACGTCGCCGACAAATCGGAGGACGGCGTAGCCGTGTTTGCGCGCGAACGCGACGGTGGCCTTGGGCTCGTGGCCCGGGAGCAACCGGGCAGCCGCGGCGGCTGGTGCGGGGACAAGTTTGGTGAGAGAGCCGGATTGGTGCGCAAGCAACGCGACACCCAGGCTCGTTAATTGCGCGGGCCACAGCTCGTGCCGGAGGATGGCTTCCTCGACCGGCTGCCAGGGCCGCTCGTGAAACAGGAAGCACACCTTGCCTTCCCAGAGCGTGCCCAGCGCGACCGTGTAGCCCTCGCTGCGCAGCTTGAGAAGGGAGGGCAGGGCGGCGGGCAGCAACCGCGACGCCATCATGCTCTGGGCCGCGAGGGCGTGCAGCGCCGGCCCGGGGCGGTATTTGCGATCGGAGTCGCGCTCGAGCAGGCCCATGTGCGCGAGGGTGCCCAGCAGGCGGTTTACCCGCGTGTGCGTGAGCTGCATGCGCCGCGAGACTTCGCGCGAGCCGACCGGCTCGCCGGCATTCACCACCTGTTGCAGGCACTCCACGCCCGCGATCAAGCTGTTGTTGGGCTGAGCGGGCGGTTTCGGCTTCTGCATGGACGGGGGGCAGGCTGTGAGGTCTCTCGCGCGGGAGAAAGGAGGAAGTGCGATCGCGTTCGACTTCCGCGGCGAGCCTTCCCACAACACCGCGCAGATTTCCCTTTCTGATTTTACGGACTAAAAACGCGTGCCCCCGCCCGACTCCGAACTTGCGCAATGGTTTACCGCCCACGTGCAGCCGCACGAGCCGGTATTGCGCGCGTGGCTGCGGAGCCGGTTTGCGACCGAGACGGATATCGACGACCTGGTGCAGGAGACCTACATGCGACTGCTGCGGGCGCGCGAGCGCGGCGAGGTGACCTCGCCCAAGGCGTTTCTCTTTGCGGTCGCACGGAACCTCGCGCTCGACCGTCACCGCCATCGCGAGGTGGTGCCGACGGAATCCTTAGCGGAAAACGAGGCTCTGTTCGTCTCGGATGATGAACGGGGCACGCCCGAAATCATCGCGCACAACCAGGAACTCGAACTCTTGACCGAAGCCATCCAGTCGCTGCCCGATCGCTGCCGCCAGATTTTCACGCTGCGGAAAGTCTACGGACTGTCGCAGTCCGAGATCGCGGAAAAACTCGGTGTGTCGGAAAACACGGTTTCTGCGCAGCTCACCATCGGCGTGAAAAAATGCATGGCGTTCATGCTCCAGTGCCGGCGCGAACGGGAAGGGCGCTGGCCATGAATTCTCCGGAAGAAAATCCGCCGCGGAACGATGCCGTGGAATCCGCCGCGGCCGAATGGCTCGTGCGGCATGACCGCGGGCTCACCGGGCGGCAGCAGGATGAGTTTCTCTCGTGGCTCGCGGCGAGCCCGGCGCATCGGGAGTCGTTCGAGCGGCACCGGCGCATGTGGACCGATTTCAACGCCCTCGCGCAATGGCGGCCCGAACACAGCGCCGCGCCCAATCCCGATCTGCTGGCGCGCCCCCGCCCGCGACGGATCGCACGCTGGGTGGCGCCGGCGCTGCTCGCCGCGGCTGCGGTTGTCGCGGTGATGATCTGGCGGTCGCCGCCAGAGCGCGGCTTCCGGAGCGAGACGCTCGCCTTCGAGGCCGCCGCGTATCGTCAGGAAACGTTGCCCGACGGTTCCGTCCTGGACTTGAACCGAGGCGCGCACGTGGTGGTGCAATTTTCGCCCGGCGAGCGGCGGCTGCTGCTCGTGCAGGGCGAGGCGCAGTTTGCCGTGGCGAAGGATCCCGCGCGCCCGTTCATCGTGCGGGCCGGCGGGATCGATGTGCGCGCCGTCGGCACGGCCTTCAACGTGAAGCTCGCAGGCGCGAACCTCGAGGTGCTGGTCACGGAGGGCACCGTGCAGGTGTCGCAGCAAGCCGCCGCCGCGACACCGGAGATGGGCAATTCGCTCGTCCAAACCGCCCCATCGGCGCCGGTAGTGCTCGCCGCGATTTCGGCCGGGCAACGCACGGTGATTCCGTTCGCGGCGATCATCCCGCCGCCGGTCGTCGTTTCGGCATCGCGCGAGGAAATCGCGCGGCTCCTCGGCTGGCAGCCGCAGTTGCTCGATTTCGACTCCACGCCGCTGGCGGGGGTCGTCGCTACGTTTAACCGGCGCAATGCGGTTCGGCTCGTGATTGGCGACGATGAGTTGCGAGCGTTGCCCATCGTCGCCTCGATCCGCTCCGACAACGTCGAAGGTTTTGTCCGGCTGATCGAAGGCACCGCCGGCGTGCGGGCCGATCGGTCGACGCCGGGTGAAATTGTGCTGCGGCGCGCGCAATGACGCACGGCGGGCGGATGCCGCGGTGAAATTTGGACCGCGGCGAATCGCCCGTGCGCATATCCGTGCTGCGCCGCGAAAATTTTCCTTAGCGTGAATTCACCTCTCATCCGTCTCCGCTGGCAGAGAGATGTTTTTTCCTGCCCCATGCCCCGCACTCCGGACGTCACCGGTGGCTGCTGGTCGCCGCGGATTGTCCGCTTCGGCTGGTCGCTGGCGCTGCTGTGCGCGCTCTTCGGCGTTGAGCTATCCGCAGCCGGGGAACCGGCGCGGCGCCGCTTCGACATTCCGGCGGGCGAGGCCGTCGTCACGCTCAAGCGTGCCGCGCAGCAGGCGGGACTCGAAATCGTCTACTCTGCCGCGGTGGTGGATGGCGTTCGAACCCGGTCAGTGGCCGGAGATTTCACGCCGCGTGAACTCATCGAACGCATCGTCGCCGAGACCGGCCTGGTCGTGCGAGAGGATCGAAAAACCGGCGCGCTCTCGATCAGCCGGGCGCCACCCGCCGCTCCGAAAGAAACGCCGCGCCCTCCCCTTCCTCGCTCTACCGCGCCTCCGGAAAAACCGGCTGACTCCAACCCGACCAAGCACCCCATGAAATCCCGAACCCTGCTCAGTGTCTTGGCCAGCCTTGCGGCCGCCGTCCCGACCTTCGCGCAAACTGCGCCGGCCGATCCCGCCAAAGCCGAGGCCGTCCAGTTATCTCCGTTCCAGGTCACGGCCGATGCGACCGGCTACCTGGCCAACAATTCCGCCATCGCCACAGGCTTTTCCCGCGATGTGAAACGGACGCCGCTGGTCCTGAACATCGTGACGAGCGAGTTCATCCGCGATGCCGGCTTCAACTCCTACGCCGACGTCGCGGACTTCATTCCCAATACTTACATCGAACCCGATCCCTACGGCCTCGGCTCCACGTCGTTCGCGCGCGGCCACGCGACGAGCTATTATTCGCAGGACGGCTATCGCGCCTACACGGAGCCCAACGTGCGCTCCGGCGACCGCATCGAGGTCGTCAAGGGTCCGGCCACGCTCTTCTTCGGTCGCGCCCAGCCCGGCGGCATTTTTAATTTCTCCACGCCGCTGCCTTCCTCGCGTCGCCGCCAGACGCTGCAGTTGAATGTTGGCAGTTTCGACCGCCGCACGGTGGATTTGTCCTCCCAAGGCACCCTCGGCGTTCCGTTTCTGACGCATCGCTTCGATTACGGCTGGCAGGAAAACGGATCCTTTCTCGACCACGGCTATAGCGATAAGGAGAACGGCCGCCTCTCGATCGGTCTCCGTCCGTCGAAGTATATTTCGATCCGCCTGCTCGGCGAGCAGACCTACAACAAGGTCGCCGGCAACGCGCGCGAGCCTTGGGCCTGGAATCCGGCCTACTTCACCGACTATCGCGCGCCGAATGCGACGCAGATCGCTTTTGCGCGAACCTACCTCTCGCCGACGCTCACGTCCGACGACGCCGCGGTGACGTTCCTGCAAGGCCGCTGGCGTGAGAGCCCGGCCAACTGGAGCAACGATTCTCGCCGCGCCCGCACGCTCATCCAAGGCCGGCCCATCACGGAAATCATCCCGCGCGCCGTCGGGTTTTCCAACGCCCTCACGCCTTACGGGTGGGATTTCAATAGTGCGGGTCGTGGCTCCGAAGGCACCCAGGAAGTGCAGAACTGGGGCGGCGAAGTCACCGTCACGCCCTTCCGTTTCCTCACGATCAAGGCCGGGGCTTTCAAGTATGATCTCTCCCGTAAGAACACGCACACCGACGTTCGCGACATCAGTCCCGACGGCGTCTTCCGCGCGAATGTCTTCAGTCAATACAACACGAACGATTCGAAGAACACCTC
>JANPIT010000554.1:0-6387 GCA_031425115.1 Opitutaceae bacterium
GTGATGACGCCAGTTGGTCGTGCCATCCTTGTTGTCGTCGCGGCGCTCCTCCCAATACAGCCCGTAGTTGTGGCCGTGGCCCCAGATGAAATCGTTGCGTCCGTCGCCCGAGAGATCGACCACGATCATCGGCGTGCTCGCGTGCGGAAACGTCCAGTCCGCGTGCCGCTTCCAGGGCTGCGTCGTGGCACCGTCCTTCGGCCGCTCATACCAGCCATTGCCATAAAGAATATCTTCGCGCCCGTCGCCGTTGATGTCGCCGAAGCCGATGCCGTGTCCGTTCACGAACGGCCCGCCCGGCTGGATCAGCCACGGCTGCATGGCGGGCGCACCCTGCGCGTCCTTGGAAAAACGATACGCCATGAGCGCGTTGGCCGCGCCGTAGGAATTGACGACATACTCGGGCTTGCCGTCGCCATCGAGGTCGCGGAAATCGCTCCACTCGTTCTGGCCGAGCTTGGTGTCGATCAGCACGTGCTGCTGCCACAGCGCTCCGGACTTCAGGCCTGCGGCACCTGGATTTTCATACCAGCACACGCGCGTGTCCATGAACGCCCCGCTCACGATGTCCGGGAAGCCGTCCCCATTCACGTCGTAGGCGTGCTCGCCGCAGTTGGTCATGTAATCCTTGCCAAAGGGCTCCAGCTTGCGGAGCGGCCGTTTGGTTTTGAAATCGGGCCCGGCATACCAGAACTCCCCCGCGCTCACATCGAGTTTTCCATCGCGATCGAAGTCCGCGACGGTGCAGCCCTCGTTGTTGTCGACGTGCAGTTGCTGCACGCGGAACTTCAGGGCCGGCGCCGCCGCTTTCTTGGCCGCTTTCGGCGCAACGCCACCCTTCGGGGCGGTTTTGGGATCATTCGCCGCGAACGCCAAGAGCGGCAGTCCGAGGGCAACAAGCACGGCGACACGGAGCGAACACAGGGAGAGGAGAGTTCTCATAAAAAGAAGGGGCCGACCGGAGGGAAAACGCAGGGGAGCGAAACCGTTACGGAGCCCACGCGCGGGTTCAATGCATTCTCACGCGTTGCCACCGGCGCGCAGACGGATTTGCTGCGCCGCACGTGGATCCGGTGACGCACATTCTTCTCGGGGCGAACCTCGGCTATGCGTGTTTTAGCCGACAACTCGGTCGCACCGCCGCGCTGGCAGGCGGGCTCGCGGCTTTCGCGCCCGACATCGACGTGTTTTTCCATAGCGCCGCCGATCCCTTGGTGGCCGTCGCGCATCACCGTGGGTTCACCCACAGCCTCTCTTTCGCACCCGTCGGCTCCGCGGTCGTGGCGGCGCTCTGGCTCGTCCGACCCGCCTGGCGCACGCGGGCCCGGTGGCTGCCGCTGTGGTGGTGCTGCCTGCTCGGCTACCTGAGTCACTCCCTGCTCGACGCTTCGACGAGCTACGGCACGCAACTCCTCTGGCCGTTCTCAGACCATCGTGCGGGCTGGGATGTCATCGCGATCATCGATCCGATTTTTACGGGCGTCCTTCTCGTAGCGCTCCTCGTCGCGCTCGTGCGGCAACACCTCCGCGCCGCCCGCCTCGGGCTCACCGTGAGCGCGCTCTATGTCCTGTTCGGCGCTCTCCAACACCATCGCGCCCGCACCACACTGCGCGAGGTCGCTGCCGCTCGTGGACACGCTCCGGAGCGCGTCGAGGTGATGCCGACCCTCGCCAACAATCTCGTCTGGCGCGCGCTCTACCTGCACCGCGGCCAGATTTACACCGATCGCGTGCGCGTCGGCTGGTTTTCCGCGCCGACGGTGCGGCCGGGCTGGTCGTTGCCGCTCATCGCTGCGTCTGACCTCACCGCCCTCGAAGCCGCACGCAACCAGCACCGCTCGTTCGAACGCTTCGCGTGGTTTTCCGATCATTGGGTCGCCCGCAGCCCGCACGATCCCGCCTTCCTGGCGGATGTGCGCTACACGTTATCCTCCGAAGCCTTCGACCCGATCTGGGGCATCCGCTTCACGCCCCCCGATGTGCCAACGGAGGTGCTGTGGCTCAACCGCTCGCGCGAGCGCCAGGTGCGCGTCGGCGAAATGCGGGACGAGATCCTCGGCCGCGACCCGCGCTTCGTGCGCGTATCTGTGCGCGACATGAGCGATCGCGCAGCCCAGCCTTGAAGCGCTTTTCCGCTCTGCCCCACTCTCGCATCACCCCTACCATGCGTTATTTTCTCCGCCCTTACCTCGCAGTTCTCGCGTGCTTCTCGCTGATCATAAGCGCCACTGCTGCCGCCGCCGCCGCACCTGCTCCCGCCCGCGTGCTTCAAGCGGGCGCCGCTCAACTCGACATCACGCCCGAGCTCGGAGCGTTGATCGTCGGCGGCTTTAGTCCGATCCCCGCGCGCCACATCCATGACCCGCTCTTCGCCCGCGCGCTGGTGCTCGATGACGGCACGAACCGCATCGCGTTCGTCGTGTGCGACAACGTCGGCGTCGGCCGCGATACGATCGATGCCGCCAAGCAGCTCATCGCCCAATCCAGCAAGCTGCCCGGCACGCGCGTCATGGTGTCCTCGACCCACACCCACTCCGGTCCGCCCGCCCGGCCCGACAGCGCGCTGCCGTCCGACAAAATCCCGACCACTCCCGTCGCGCCGCCCACCCTCAGCCGCTACCAGCAATTCGTCGCCAGCCGCATCGCCGACGCCGTGCAATGCGCGATCAACAATCTCGAACCCGCCCGCATCGCGTGGGGCTCCGTGCAACAACCCCAGCACGTGTTCAATCGCCGGTGGGTGCTGAATGACGAAGTCGCGCTCCGCAACCCGTTCGGTGGCGTGGACAAGGTGCGCATGAATCCCCCGCAGGCCGCGGCCGCCGTGGGTCAGCCCGCCGGCCCGACCGACCCGGAATTCTCATTCGTCTCCATCCAGACCACCAGCGGCCGGCCGATCTCCCTGCTCTCGAGCTATTCACTCCATTACGTGGGCGGCGTCCCCGCGGCCGATATCTCCGCAGACTACTTCGGCGTGTTCAATCAGCGCATGCGCGAACTGCTCGGCGCCGAGCGCCAGGAGCCAGCCTTCATCAGCCTGCTCGCCAACGGCACCAGCGGTAACATCAACAACATCAACTTTCGCGAAAAACGCCCCTCGCGGAAACCCTACGAGCACATGCGCACCGTGGCGCACGAGATCGCCGATGCCGTTTTCGCCGCGTATCAGAAACTCGAATATCGCGACTGGGTTCCCGTCGATTCCCGCTATCGGGAACTATCGCTCGCCCTGCGCCGCCCCCCCGCGGAACTCGTCACGCGCTCACGCGACCTGCTCGCGCAGCCTCCCGCCGCGCAGCCCTGGCACGTCAACGAGCGCGTGTATGCCAACCGCGTCCTCCAACTCGCCGCCGGCCCCACGCACCTCGACGCCCCCGTCCAGGTCTTCCGCCTCGGCGAACTCGCGATCTACACCGCGCCCACCGAGACTTTCGTCGAGACCGGCCTCGAGCTGAAAGCGCGTTCGCCCCTGAAGCCCGCCTTCGCGATCTCGATCGCCAACGCCTCGCTTGGCTACCTGCCCACGCCCGAGCAGCACGCCCTCGGCGGCTACGAAACCTGGCTCGGCACCAACCGCCTCGAGGTCGACGCCTCGACCAAAATCGTCACCGCCCTGCTGCAGATGGCGGAGGAGATGAAAATCAAATGAGCCTCTCCCGCCCCGCCTCTGCCTCCCTCCGCCCCGTATCCGCGCCAAACCCACAGTGTAACGTATTAGGTTACACTGTGCGACGGGCCACGCGACGTGGTTGGGCGCCGTTAGGGGTGGTGGTAGCGGCGGGGATGTGGGTGGTGGGCGGCGGGACTGGCGCAGTGTTCGCCGCCAATCGCGCGCCGTTCCTCGCGCCGCCCGAGGCGCTGAAAACGTTTCAACTCGAGCCCGGCTTGCGGATCGAGCTCGTCGCCGCCGAGCCGCTCGTCGTCGATCCAGTCGCGTTTGCCTTCGACGATCAGCAGCGCCTCTACGTGGTTGAAAACCGCGGCTACCCGGGCGCGGTGAAGGCCAACCAGACCGAATCGGATGCACCCGCCCCCAAGCTCGGTCGCATCGCGCGGCTTGAGGACACCGACGGCGACGGCCGCTACGACAAGCGCACCGAATTCGCCACCGCTCTCACTTATCCCAACGGCATCGCGGTCTGGCGCGGCGGCGTCTTCGTCACGTGCGCCCCGGATATTTTTTATTTCAAGGACACCGACGGCGACGGCGTGGCTGACGAAAAGCGCGTCGCGCTGACCGGCTTCGAGACGACGCGCACCACGCAATTGCGCATGAGCCACCCGACGCTCGGGCTCGACGGCAAGTTCTACGTCGCGAGCGGGCTCAACGCCGGCAAGGTCACCTCGCCCGCGCATCCCGAACGCGAGCCCGTGAGTTTCACGCCCTCCGACGGCCGCTTCGATCCCGAGACCCTCGTTTACGAACGCACCGGCGGCCGCGGACAATTCGGCCTGACGTTCGACCCGTTCAACCGGCGCTTCGTCGTGTCAAATCGTCACCCCGTCCTCGGGATCATGCTCGAGCCGTGGCAACTGCGCCGCAACCCGCACCTCGCGTTCACCGACACCGCCCAGGAAGTGTCGAAGGTCGAAGCCGCCGCGCGCGTTTTCCCGATCAGTCGCAGCTCCATCACCGCGGATTTCATGCCGTCGCTGATGAGCAAGCCGCACGCGGGCACGTTCACTTCCGCCTGCTCCACGTTCATCTTCGGCGGCACCGGTCTCCAACCCGAGCATGTGGGCAACGTCTTTATCTGCGAGCCCGCGCAGAATTTGGTGCAGCGCCAAGTGCTGCGCGGCGAAGGCGCTTCGTTTCGCTCCGACGTGCCGTATCAGGGTCGTGAATTCCTCGCGTCGACGGATGTCTGGTTTCGGCCCGTCTTCACCGCCGGTGGCCCCGATGGCGCGCTCTACATCGCCGACATGCACCGCCGCGAGATCGACCACCCGCAGTATGTCCCGGAGGAATCGCGCGGCCTGCTCGACTTCGAAAGCGGCCGCAACACCGGTCGCATCTACCGCATCGTGCGTGAAACCAATCCACCACGCGCTGCCACCAATTCCCCCGCGATACCCGCTTCGTCCGAATCCATCGCCTCACTCATCGCTGAGCTGGACTCGCCCGAAGCGTGGTCGCGCACGCGCGCGCACCGCCGCTTGCTCGAGCGCGCCGATGCCGCCGCGGCCCCCGCCCTCGAGAAACTGCTCGGATCCACCACCCGCCCCGAGAGCCGCAGCGCCGCGCTATGGACCCTGCACGCGCTCGGAAAACTTTCGCCCCGCGAACTCGACGCCGCGTTACGCAGCCCGTCGTCCGAAGTGCGCGAGCAGGCCGTCACTCTTTCCGCGTCGCACCTCGCCCGCGCACCCGAGCTGCTGACGGCCTTGCTGGCGATGGCACGCGACTCCAGCCCTCGCGTGCGTTTCGTTGCCGCGCAAGTCCTGGGTTCCGTCGAAGACCCCCGCGCCGTCGCCGCTCTCGCCGCCATCGCGGCGAACGACGGCGCCGACCGTTGGACGCGCGCGGCTGTGCTCAGCGGTATCGGCGGACGCATGACAGAGTTTCTCACCGCGATTTCCGCCCTGCCCGTCGTAACCGGCGAAGCCTACTCTGCGATGATGGAAGATTTTGGCCGCTGCCTCGGCGCGGGTGGCTCGCTGGCGGCCGCGAAAGATTTCTTCGCCAAGATGTCCCAGTCCGAAGGTGCCGCCGCGCCGAAACTCCCTGCCTTGGTCGGCCTGCTCGAAGGCTTGCGTGGCCGCGCCGAATTTAAGTCGAAGCCGTCGAGCGCGCTCTTCGCCATCTTCCCCGCGGACGACGTCCAGCGCGCCCTGGCAGTCGCAGGCGCGACCGCCGCAGACGCCGCCGCACCGAAACGCGATCGCCTCGCCGCCGTCTCGCTCTTGGGCGCGACCGACTTCGACCGCAGCGGCGCCGCCCTCGGACAACTGCTCGACGCGCGCCATCCGCCCGACATCCAGCTCCAGGCCGTGCGCGCCCTTGACCGCCTCGCCGACCCGCGCGGCGCCGAGCTGCTCGTGCAGGAGAAAAATTGGACCCGCTACACTGCCTCCGTTCGCGAATCGGTGGTCACGACGCTCACGGCGAAACCGAAGATGACCGAGGTGCTGTTCGCCGCGATCCGGCAGGGCGTGGTCAAGCCGACGGAAATTTCGTCGCCGAAACGCACGCAACTCCTGAAACACGCCGACGCGGGCTTGCGCAAATCCGCCGGGGAGTTGTTCCAAGAGCTCGAGGGCGGCGACCGCATGAAGATCTACAAGGCCCACCGGGAACTCCTCGCCCAGCCCGCCGTGGCCGCGCGCGGCGCCGATGTTTTCACTCGCGCCTGTTCCGCGTGTCACACGCACCAAGGCACCGGCGGC
>JANPIT010000555.1:0-2904 GCA_031425115.1 Opitutaceae bacterium
GAAACGTCGAACACACGCCCTTGCGATCGCGCTGATGAAGCGCGTAGCGGACGGCACCGACGGTGAGGTGCACTTGCCCGGCGTGTGCGCGCGGGGAGGACGATATCGAGTAGAGGCGCGGCTGGAGTTTTTTGAGCGCACGCACGAATTCGAGCGGCGCAGGCTTTGCGGCGGGCGCGGCGAGCAGAACGTCGATGACGTGGTGAGGCGCTGCGCTGCGCGCCGAGACGGCCGCCTCGCCCGCGGGCACGAGCGCGCAGAGCGCCAGTAGCTCCGGCGACGGCTTCCCGAGATCGAAACGCTCGGTGAGGGCGTGGCGCAGTGAGATGGTGGTGCCATCGGATGCCGGCACGGCCTCTTCGCCGTCGCAGCCGAGTGCGGCGAGCACTTCGCTGACGAGGGTCGGACAGTTGTGCGGGAAAACTCCGAGCGCGTCACCCGCTTCGTAGACGAGTCCGGAATCGCCGAGCTCGAACTCGACGTGATGGACCTGCTTGGCCGAGCCCGTCGCGTTGAGATTCAGCGAGGTGCGGAGGAGCGCGGGAAAAGGCCGGGTGCGTGAGTAGGCGGAGACGGGCTCGGCCGCAGCGGAAGACTCTGCCGGAAGGGTCGAGATCGGGGAGGGGAGCGCCTCACCACTTCCTGTGGAGGAAAACGATCCGAGCGCGGCGGTGAGCCAGGCGGAAAATTTCTCCTCGTAGTCGAGATCGCAGTCGACGCGGGCGAGTGTGCGTGCGGCTCCGAGTTTCTCGAAGTAAGTGTCGAAATCGGCGCCGCATTTGCAGAATTGCGTGTAGTTCGTGTCGCCGAGGGCGCAGACGCTGAAGCGCAGCGTAGAGAGTGGGGAACTGGGAGCGGTGGTCTGCGCTGCGGCGGCGAGCGCGGTGTGGAGCGCCTTGGCAGTGTCCGGCGGCTCGCCGTCACCATAGGTGCTGACGATCACCAGCACGTTTTTCTCCGTGGCGAGCTTGGCGGCATCGGTTGCGGCCATATCGAGGACCGTCGCTGCGAAACCGCGCTTGCCGGCCTCCTTCGCGACCCGTTTGGCGAGACCTTCGGCGGTGCCCGTCTGCGAACCGAAGAGAACCGTCAGGGGAACGAGCGGGGCTGGTTTCGCCTCGCTCGCGGTGGCCTTGGTGGCGGAGCGCGAGAAGAGTCCCGCGAAGAAACCGTTGAGCCAGGCGCGTTGCTCCGGTGAGAACGGCGCGTTGTCGGGGATGAAGGGAACGACGGTGCTCATGCGGAGAAAAATTCCTGTAGCTCTTTCAAGGGAAAGCGGCGCGTCCACTGGACGAACGTTTCCCCGCGATTTTTTTTGGCTTCGTAGGTCACGAGCACTTTTTCCAACAGCGCGTTGAGTTCAGTGGCGCGCACGCCGCGGAAGACTTCGCGCCCGATCCCTTGCTCGTGATCCATGCCGCCGCCGAGGACGACGTGATAACCCTCGCTCCCATCGGCGAGCTTCGCGCCGACGAGGCCGATGTCGCCGCAGTAGTGTTGGGCGCAGGAATGCGCGCAGCCGGTGAAGTGGATATTCACCGGCCCACCGATGGAGACGCGACCCTCGAAGTGCTGCATCAGCGCGAGGGCGTGGGCCTTCGTATCCGCGGCGGCATATTTGCAGCCGCGGCTGCCGGTGCAGGCGATGATGCCGCCGGTGGCAAAGGAGGCCTCCGTGAAAAAACCGATGCGTTTGACGCTGCGGGAAAGTGAATCGACGAACGCGTCGGTCACGTGGGGAATCAGGACGTTCTGCCAGACCGTGAGGCGCAACTCGCCGCGGCCGTAACTGGTCGCGAGATCGGCGAGGGCGTGCATTTGCTTCACCGAAAGACGTCCGACGGGAATGCCGACGCCGACGGAATTCAGTCCGCGTTGCGCCTGCCGGCGGACGCCGAGCCAGGCGTGTTTCTCGACGGGACGGTGCGGTTCGCAGGCGGCGAGTGGCACGCGCACGAGCGGGAAGGCGAGCTTCTTGGCGGTTTCGGCGATAAACTTATCCACGCCCCAGTTATCGAGCAGGTATTTGAGCCGGGCTTTTTTCCGATCGGTGCGGCAGCCGTGCTCGCTGAAAACGCGAATCATCGCGACAGCCACGGCCACCGCCTCGGAAGGTTTCACGAGCAGGCCGGTGTCGCGGGCAAAATCCTTGTGGCCGGTGATGCCGCCGAGTTGAACCCGGAAGTAGATTCCAGCGTCCGGTGGAGGAGTAGGCAGTTGAGAGTTGAGAGAGGAGAGCGAGGCGGCGGTGACGCGGACGGCCACGAAGCCGATGTCGTTGGTGTCGGCGGCGACGGACATGCTGCCGCCGTTGTCGAAGGCGACGTTAAACTTGCGCGGCAGGCCGAAGAGATCGCGGTGGTTCAGGATGTAGTGGTGGAGTGCCTTCGCATAGGGACGGACGTCGAGCAGCTCGTCCGGTGCGAATCCACTATCTGGAGACGCGGTGACGTTACGGATGTTGTCGGCCCCGGCGCCGCGCGAAGTCAGACCGAGTTCCTGGATGCGCGTGAGAACCTGGATGATGCTGGCGGGTTTAAATTCACGGATCTGGAGATTTCCGCGCGTGGTGATGTGGGCGTAGCCGCCGCCGAGTTCGCCCGCCAGATCGGCGAGGCCGTGGAGCTGGGCGGCACTCAGGTCGCAGCCGGGGACGCGCAGCCGCAGCATGAAGCTATCCTGGGCGGGCGCGACGTAGAACAGGCCGAAGGACTTGAAGCGGTAGGTGTGCTCCGGATCGGGAAACTTGTTTTCGTCGGCGTGCTTGAGCAGACGATCCCAGGCATCGAGCGGATTCTCGTCGTATTTCCAGCGCTCTTCTTTGCAGAGATCGGAGAGCGGTGTGCCGAAAATGGTCGGCTCGGCGCCGGGAGCGGCGAGGTTGCCGGTGGCGGATTGCGCGGA
>JANPIT010000556.1:0-8330 GCA_031425115.1 Opitutaceae bacterium
GTGCGTGCGTTGTGCGGCCAGCTTCCATTCGAGCCGGAAATATCCTTCCCGCCGCGCCTGCGTCGCCGCCGAAATCACCGGCACGAACAACGCGCACGCCGCAATCTGCCCGCGGATCTTCGCATCCCACGCATCGCCGCCCACGAGCTCGTTCTGATCGAACCACACTTCCACGCCGGCGGCGCGCAACGCCTCAGCGATGCGCAGGACCGACTCCGCGTCCTGCGACGCGTAGCTGAGGAAGACGGCTTTGTTTTCGGCGGTGCTCATGCGACTTCCGGGTTCCCGGTTGACCGAAAGTGGCGGGCGACTAGCCTACGGCCCATGACAAAAGTGCTGTCTGAAGTCACCCGCGATGCACTTGATCTCCCTGCGGCCGAACGCCGGAAACTGGCCCGCATCCTCCTCGATGTAACCGACGAAGATCGTGATTTCTCGCCGGAGGTCGATGCCGCCTGGGAAGAGGAAATCGCGCGCCGTCTGCGTGCGGTTGAAGCCGGGACAGCAAAATCGCGCGCCGCCACGGAAGTGTTCGCCGATCTCGACCGCCGATTCTCCTGATGCAGACAAGGATCGTAACGGAAGCGGAGGCCGAGCTGACCGAGGCGATCATCCGTTACGAAGAAATCGAGCCCGGTCTCGGGTTGCGACTGAAGGACGAAGCACGCGCGGCCATCGAGTGGATCGAATCGCATCCGACGCTGCCGCGTATCCGACCGGCAGGATATTGACGGGTGAATCTGAAAGTTTTCCGCTACTACGTCGCCTATGCCTTGCGGAACGAAACCGTTTGGGTTCTGGCGATCGCGCACGGTCACCGCCGACCGGAGTTCTGGGCGGAACGCGAATCGCAAATCTTCTGAGGCGTCCCGCTGCACCCTAGGCGCGTGCGTCGATGTTGCGATAATCGGGACGAACAACGTGCACGATCCGATCTGCCCGCGAATCTTCGCATCCCACGCATCGCCGCCAACGAGCTCATTTTTGTCGAACCACACCTCAACCCCACTCGCCCGCAACGCTTCCGCGATCCGCAGCACCGCCTCCGCATCCTGCGACGCGTAGCTCAAGAAAGCGGCTTTGTTTTTGGCGGCGCTCATTTCAGCTGCTCGTCGGCGAGTCCGACCTTGCGAAGAAATTCTGGCCAACGGGGATCACCGTAAAGTTTCCGGAGGGGCCACATCGTCCGCGACCACGCCACGCTGGGATCGCGTGACCCTGCGGCTTTTTCCAACGCCGCAAAGGCCCGGTCGATTTCACCCAGGCCGGCACACATCCACGCAATCGACTGTTGGAGATCGACCCGGTTGGGATCGATGCGAGCCAGGCTCTCCAGTTTGGCTAGATGCTCCCGCGCTGCGGACGTCTGACCCCGCGCCAGGGCCAACATACCGAGCCCGTTGAGTCGCTCCACCTCGCTGTGGTCGCGCATCGCCTCGGCCTCAGCTTCCGCGAAGCGCTTTTGAGCAACGAGGCTCCACGCGAGGATCGCGTGGTAGCCGGCCCCGGTCGAACTAAGTTGCAAGGCCCGCCGTGCCGCCTGTTCAGCCTCGGCCCAATTCTCGCTGAAGAAAAACATCAGGCTGAGATCGATCTGCGTGGCGGGGTTCAGCGGGTCGAGCTTGGCGGCTTGCCGGCCCAGTTGGAACGCCTCCTCTTGCTGGCCAATATTGAAGAGGAAAACCGACGCGGCGGACAGCGTATCCGGGTGGTTGGGACGGAGCGCCAGGGCGCGGCGGAAGGCCCGTTCGGCGCCACGCCAGTCCCAATCCGCCGTGCGCAAAATCCAACCGAGCGCGAGCCACGCGTCCGGCGATTCAGGATCGAGCTGGCGCGCCCGATCGATGGCAGTGCGCGCAGCCGGCCACGCTTCGTGGGTTGGCCGGCCGCCCCAGCGCCCCAACTGGGTGTTCGCCGCGGCAAGTTGCACCCACGCGTCTGCAAACGTCGGTTCCTTTGCCACTGCTCGCTCGAAATGGGTCACCGCCTGCCGCAGGTCCGCCATCCCCGCCTTCGCCACCGCCGCCCGCCCGGAAAGATAGTGCTGATAGGCCTCCGGCGCGATCTCCCGCGCCGGCCCGGCCCGGCCGGCGAGGGTCAGCTCCAGGCTTTTGGCGATCAACCCGGCGATCTCATCCTGCACCGCGAAGATGTCCTTCAACTCGCGCGTAAACGTGTCGCCCCAGACGTGAAAGCCGTCCGCCGCCTTGATGAGCTGGGCCGTGATACGGACCTTGTCGCCCGCCTTGCGCACGCTGCCCTCCACCACATAAGCCACGCCGAGTTGCCGCGCGACCTCCGCGATCGGCACCTGCTTGCCCTTGAAGAAAAACGCCGAGGTGCGCGCCGAGACTTTCAGTCCGGGAATCTTCGCCAACACATTGAGCAACTCGTCGCTGATCCCGTCGGAGAATATTTCGTTGTCCTTGTCGCCTCCGGTATTCGCAAACGCGAGCACGGCGATGGACTTTTCCGGCGCCTCCGGTTTCTCGGATGACGCCGCCGTGATTTTGGCGCCGGCCGCCGCGGGCGTCTGGGACCACAGTTGTTTTTCCCGCTGCTCGACCTCGTCGAGCAGCGCCCTGAACCCCGGCGCGCGCCGCACGTTTTCGAAAACCGGATCAAGCCGGAGGGACGCCGCCGTGAACCACCAACCGGCCGGGAAATACTCGATCGTGTGCCCGCGTTTCACCATCCGCCGCACATATTCCAGCGCGGGTTCGGGCGGCTCGAAAGTGAGCGGGGCAAATGTGTCCGGCCACACTTCGCGCACCTGGCGATAAGATCGATCGGCGTCCTCGCGCATCCCGAGCAGACGCTGGGCCTCCGCCCGGTAGTAAAGCAGGTAGGGATCGTTGGGCGTTTTCTCCAGCCGCGGGGCGATCAACTCGAGCGCGCGCCGGAAATCCTTCTCCGCCGCGGTCACCTGCTTCGCCTTCAACCTCATCTGGCCGGTCAGGAAAGACGTGGGCCCGACGTAGAAAAAATTCTCCAACCAATCGCGCGGCACGCCTTGGAGGATCGAGACCGCCCGGCTGTGGTCTCCGCGCCAATCGGCCACCATGACGGCGAGCGCGATGCCCCAGTTCTCCTGCAACGCCGACGGTGGCAGCCGATCGATGGTCGCCTGCGCGAGTTCCACATCTCCGCGCAGACGGAGCGCCAGCGTCGCCTTGAGTCCGAGGTTATTCCAATAGGAATGCGCCTTGAGCGCCCGCTCCGCCGCCGATTCCGCCAAGGCGTAGCGCCCTTTGAAAAGAGCCATCCACCCCGCTTCATTCAATGCCCGGCCCGCAAACGACGGGTATTTCTCGGCCAGTCGATCCAGCAGCGCGAAGCCCTCATCCGCATTCGCGGCATCATACATCAATCCGAATCCCAGCGCGTAAAGCGCACGCGGCTCGTCGGGTCGTTCGCTGAGCAGCTCGCGCAGGATGGGCAGAGCAGGTCGTTCCTCGCCGATGTTGCTGGAGAGCCGCACGACGAAATGCGCCCAAGCGTAGCGTGCCTCGTAGGACTTGGGATCGAGCGCCAGCGCCTTTTGCGCATACTCGCGCGCCGCCTCTTTCCGCGCCGGCAGCAGATCGAAGCCATGGAAAAGATACCACGTATTCATCGCCGACCACGCCGCCCACACCGCGGGATTCGTCTCCTCGAGCGCGGCGGCCTGCCGACAAAAACCCTCCGCCAGCAAGAGTTCGCTGCGCGCCATCTCCGTCTTGTCCATCTGCTCCCACGCCTTTGCCACGAGCCGGTTCGCTTCGGAAATGGGAGCCGTCGCGGCAGTCGTCACGCCGGACGCCGGCGCTCGCGTTTTCCACGGCTGCCAGATGAGCACGGCTAGCGCCGCGAACCCGACGACAGCGAGAATCGTCCGTGGGCGCCCAAAGCGGGGAAGCGAGGATGTTGTCCTTGGCGATGCGACGCCCTCGTCGCGTCCACCGGGGCGGGCGCGCCCCGGCTCCGGTGCCGAACCACCCAGCAGCGTCTGCACCCGCGCGCAAAACGCCGCACTCGTATCTCCATTCCTGAGACGCGTCCACTGCACCTCGCGGAACTCGTCGGGCACGTGCGCCATGGCGTCGCTCGTGTCGTCAATGACTACAGGGAGCAGAAACGCTTTCGCCGTGGCCATCGCGTGCGTGCGGCGCGCGGCGAGTTTCCACTCGACCCGAAAATACCCTTCCAGCCGCGCCTGCGTCGCCGCCGAAATCACCGGCACAAACAACGCGCACGCCGCAATCTGTCCGCGAATTTTCGCGTCCCACGCGTCGCCGCCGACGAGCTCGTTCTGATCGAACCACACTTCCACGCCCGCCTCGCGTAATGCAGCCGCAATCCGGCGCGCGGCGGCCGCGTCTTCGGAAGCATACGAAAGAAAGACCCCACGGCTGAGATCGGCGGGCATGGAAAACAGTAAATCAGCGTGGGCCTCACGGTCGCTAAATCAATCTCCTACATATACGTTAGATCAGGCCGGCGGCCCGCTATCGCGTCTCGGTTGCGGGACGACAGCCCACCCGCTCGGGGAAATTTGCAAAATGGGCCGAGAATTTCCCGGCCGTTCCGTGGGGGTTCACCCTTTAATGTGATGCCCTGACTCCGGGCGACACTTTCAGAGAAGCCCTCGCCTCTACCGGCGAACAGCACCGCTGACTGTCGGTCCATGCCGGTCAAGCGCACCGCTGCGGTGTGCTACCGCCGATGTCGTGCTACCAAAAATCGATCAGCCGCGAGCGAGCTATCGCTCTCTTTGCCACCGGCTGGTGGGAAGGCCGCACCTCCCGCGAAATCGCGCGATTTCAACTCTTCACTCGCGAGCTTTGTTTGCCGTTCAGGCTCTTTCATCGCGCGCTGGAGGAGACGCTCCAGCGCCCAGTAATGATCCACGAGCTCGGCCTGAACCTGGACGGCATCATCCATGAATTCCTGGGCGAAAGCGATCCGCCCACCCTCGCGGAAATTCTCGACCTGCTCCCCGCTGATAAAATCTCAGTGGCGTATCAACTTTCCCACGACTAGCCGGGCTCATGCAGACGAACCAACCGCGGATCGCGGATGACGCGGATAGAGGCAGTGATCGAACGAAATTGAGACCGATAACCCTCTATTTCGTGCACCCCGTTTCGAATTCCCCCGGGGTCGTGCTTCGCCCCTGAATTTATCCCAGAAAACGCATTTGAAGCGTAGAGGACGCGGCGGGCGCAGAAGAGAAAACCCGTCTATTTCGCGCCGAGGCCCTTCACCCGGCAGGTGAGTAATCCGAACACTGGATTCTCTTTCGTTCTGCTCCGCGTCCTCCGCGCGCTCCGCGTTTCAACTGCGGAATTCACGTTTATCCGCGTCGTCCGCGCTATCCGCGGTTCAACGGCTTGTTCTGGCTGAGCCAGGCCACGGCGGAGTATGGGGATTTTGAGCCGGCAGTAGCGGAGCCGCTTCGCGCTAAAGCTTCCTCGCTGACGCCAGGATGCGCTCGAATTCCGGAAGCGCGCGCAGGCTGGCGAGCATAGGCTCCTCGCGCAGTTCCGACGGCACCGCGTCGCACGGCTGCTGCATGAGCTTCGCGAGTTGCTGGAGCGCCTCGTTCGGCATGCCGCCCACCGCGTAGACGCACGCGAGCCGGTGCTGGTATTTCATGCCCTCGAAGGCGTCGCGCTTCGTGATCTCGGCGAGCACCTTCTTCATCGCCACCACTGCGTCGTCGCCCCGGCCGGCAATCGCCATCATCTCGGCCATGGCGACGCGAATGACGTGACCGTCTTCCTCCGTTTGAATTTCGCGCGATAGGTGCTTCAACGCCTCGTTTGCGTGAGCTTTCGCCACCTCGCGATCCGAGCGGGCCAGGGCAAGGTAGGCCCGGTGCACCGTGGGAGCCGCGTCGAGCCGAAGCGAAGGCTCGATCCGTGTGATCTTGAGTTCCGGCCACAATCGCGGGTCGTCGAGCAGTCGCGCCGCCTCCGTGAAATCCTCGCGCAGCAACGCGATGCCATAACGCGCGCGCAGCGCGCTGGGCTGGGTCGAGGCCTCCGCATAGGGAAACATGTCCTTTTCGAACTGCATCTTGTCCCCGGATGTTTCATACGCGGCCCGGGCGATGTAGCGCACCGCCGAGCGCCCCCCGACTTCACGGTAGCGCGCCGCGTAGTCCAGCAGCGCGTCGAAGCGCCGGAACTGGAAACAGGTCTCGATAATCGTCTCGAGGAGGCCGCGGTCGCGCGGGTCAACCAGCAGCCCCTCCTCGAGGGCAACCAGTGATTCCTTCAGGCGTCCCAGCCGGCGTTGGGCGAGTCCAATCCACCGCTTCACTTTCCCCTCACCGTGCAGGCTCCGCTCCGCTCCGTGAAAAGCTTCGAGCGCGCGGCGGAAGTCCTGTTCGCAGCGGTAAAGATAGATGCCGCGCGCGAGCTGCGTCTCCGGCGCATCCGCCGCAACCCGCATGAGCTGATCGAGCGCCTCCTTGGCGAGCTGCTTGCGCTCGGGGGAACGGTCGAGGCTGCCGAACCAAGACATCATGGCATGCACCTCTACCAGCCGCGCACCCGGCCGCGGTGAGGTTCGGATCCTTCGCGAGCGCGGCCCGAAGGAGATTTATCTGTTCCTCATTGCTGTCGCGATTGCCGACCGATGAAGAGCGGTTCAGGCTGAGGGCACGCGCGCGTTGATAGAGCGCGTAAGCCTCGGCATTTCGTGTCGACGTAGGCGACAGGGCCGCCTCCTGGCACCGGTGAGCGTGACATGGAGCGCCGCGGCGATCTTCCGCGTCAGCGCTCCGGCGAGGGCCGTTCGCTGGGCGGGCGAATCGATTTCGGAATACAAGGTGTCCGACCATTCGAGCAGGCCGGTGTGTGCGTTGAGCAGCCGCGCGTCGAGACGCAGGCGCGCATTTTCCGATCGCAGCGCCACGTCGACGATCGCGCTCGCGCCTAACTGCTGCGCCAGGGTGCGGTGATGGCGCTGCACCCCCTCGCGATAGGGCAGCATCGCCTCGCGCGACAGGACGCGGAGCGCGCGAATTCGAGCCAACGTGGAGATGACGTCGTCGTGCAGCGTTTCGGCGATCTCGCCCTCGGCGGCCGCGGACCCTGTGACGACGAAAGGAAGCACCGCGACGGTTGCGGCGCTCGAGTCCTTAGGCGCGGGCACTGACGCCGAGCGCGGCCACCACAGTGCCAACAGGATTGCAGCGACGGCGCCGCTCACGAGCAGCCACGGCCAAAGCCGCCAGGGCCGCGGTGGTGGCGTCGGACGCGCGGGCTGTGCCGCCTCGCGCCGGGACAGATCCGGAGCACGCGTGGGTGCGGGCGCAGCGGAATGTAAAACCTGTCGAATCAACTGGGCGAACTGCGCGAGCGACGCGTCGTCCCGCAGCGGCGTCCACTGGACGGCGCGAAATTTTTCCGGCACGCGCGCCGAGCCCTCATGCACGTCGCCGACCGCGACTGGAAACAGAAACGGATGATCGTCGGCCATGAGCCGCGCGCGTTCCACCGCCAGCAGCCACTCGAGCCGGAAATACCCCTCCGGCCGCGCATCGGTCGTGGCCGAGATGACCGGCACGAACAGCGCGCAGGCCGCGATCTGTTTCCGAATCTTCGCGTCCCACGCATCGCCGCCGACGAGCTCGTTCTGATCGAACCACACTTCGACTCCGGCCGCCCGGAGCGCTTCGCAGATGCGGCGCGCCGGCTCCGCGTCTTGCGACGCGTAGGAGAGGAAGACGGCTTTGCTTTCCATGGTGTTCATCAAATCGGCGGCTGGGTGCACCTCGGCATTTGCCTTGAGATCACTCGGCTCCTGCGCCGTTTTTCGACCATGACGTTCACGGAGATCAAGTCACGGCTGGACGAGCTAAGCGTCGAAGAAAAACGCAAGCTCGCCGCCTATCTCCGACATAGTTTGCGCGCCGTCACCGAGGAAAACCGCCAGGAACTCGCGCGCCGAAACCGCGACTGTTGCGCGGACCGTGCGGCTTGAGTTCGCACGCGGGGATCACGCTGGCCTGCGGATACCCAAAGCAGAGCGTCAAGCCGGCGATTTCGGGATATACCCCGTCGCGCGGAGACGCGTAGCGTTTCACGAACGCCCAGCCGTGCGGCATCACGTAGGCGAACCAGCCTGCGTGCGAATCGAAGCCGAGCTTCGGGTAGCGCGTGGGGCCGAGCACTTCAAGAAACGAGCCGCGCACGCGCACATTGGGGTCGCTCGGGCGATACATAATCGCGGGGTCGCTCCCCGGAGTATACATCACGAATCCCTTGGGAAAGCGTTTGAGCTCAGGCGTGAGCGGCACGACACCGATGCCGCCGTGCACGGCAAATGTCCGGCTCCAG
>JANPIT010000557.1:0-17203 GCA_031425115.1 Opitutaceae bacterium
ACCACACTTTAGCGATGGTTTGCTCCACGGCCGTGCGCGGAGCAGCAAAGGCCCCACGGGACTCGCTCGAATGCAGCACTGGCGCGGGCAGCGCGCGACGATCGACCTTGCAGTTGGGGGTGAGCGGCCACGCGGCGAGCAAGACATAGCTCGACGGAATCATGTAGGCCGGAAGCTTGGTCCGGAGATAGTCGGCCAGGTCGGTCTCCGTGGTCGCTGACGTATCGCCCTGTATCAGCAAATAAGCGACAAGCTGCATCTGACCGCGCTCGTCGGGCCGCGCGAGGACGATGCTTTCGCGAACCGAGGGGTGCGCATGAATCGCGGTTTCAATTTCCCCCAGCTCGATCCGGCACCCGCGGACTTTGACCTGACCGTCGAGGCGGCCGATAAAGTCCAACGCACCGGTCGGCGTCCAACGCACCAGATCGCCGGTGCGGTAGAGCCGGTGAGCCGTCACACCGCGGGCGGTGCGAAGATTCACGGTGACGAACCGCTCGGCCGTCAGCTCGGGCCGGCGGAGATAACCGCGCGCGAGGCTCTCGCCGCCGATATACAATTCCCCGTTTACGCCCACCGGCACCGGGCGGAGGTGGCGATCCAGCACAAAAGCCTGCGTGTTCGCGATCGGAGCCCCGATGGGGGGCGTAGCGGATTCAAGAGCGTGCTTGTCGATGATGGCACAGGTGGCCACCACCGTGCTTTCCGTGGGGCCGTAGTGATTGATGAGCGCGCAGGGAAAGTTCTCCGGCGGCCGGCGCTTCAACTTGTCGCCCCCGGTGAGCAACGCGCGCAGCGCGAGGTCGGCCGGCCACGGCTCGCTCAATGCCCCTTCCGCCAGCGGCGTCGGCATGAAGGAGAGGGAAATTTTCTTGTCGGACATCCAGCGCCACAACTGCGACGGCGCCAGCCGCGTCTCATCATCCGGGATATGCACACTCGCTCCGGCTGCGAGATAAGGCCAGATCTCCCACACGGACGCGTCGAAGGCCGGACTTGCGAGATGCGTCGCGCGATCCTGCGGAGTGACCCGATAAAGCTTCTGATGCCAGGTCACCAAATTCATCAGCGCCCGGTGCTCGATCTCCACGCCCTTCGGCTGTCCGGTGGAACCGGACGTATAGATGACATAGGCGAGATCATGCGCGGAACCGGCGGTCGGCGGATTTCCATCTGTTTCCTGCTCGAAGCCGCTGCCATCCGCAGCCACTTCAACCAACGTCACGCCGGCGAGATTCGTCGGCAATGCCGCGCGCACCCGCGGCTGCGTTACCAACACCGTCGCTCCACAGTCCGTGAGCTGAAACGCCAGGCGATCCGCCGGGTAAGCCGGGTCGAGCGGCACAAACGCGCCGCCCGCTTTTAAGATGCCGAGCCAGGCCACGATCATTTCTGCCGAGCGATCCATGCACACCGCGACCAGTTGCTCCGGCCCGACGCCCAAACCACGGAGGCGTGAGGCCAGGCGGTTGGCGCGGGTGTTCAGTTCGCCGTAGGTCAGGGCGTTCGTCGCATCCGTTACGGCGATACGCTCGGGAGCGAGCCTCACACACTCCTCGACGACCGTGTGGACGCACACGTCGCGACGATAATCGAGCGCCGTGCGGTTCCAGCCGGAAAGGATTTCGCGTTCTTCACGCGCGGTCAGCAGGGGCAGATCACCCACGTGGGCGCACTCGCCCGTCGCCAACGCCTCAAGCACCACCCGGAAATGTCCCATCACCTGCGCCACCGTCTCCCCCGTATACCGAGTCCGATCGTGAATAAATTTTACCGTGAGCTCGGCGCCCGCGAGCACTTCCAGAGCCAAGGGATAATTCGGTTGCGCGCGGATGTCGAAGCGCCGGCTCGTCCAGCGGCCGCCGAGGGCATGGAGCGCGGCGTCCCACGAGGGTTCCTGGTAACTGAGAATGGTTTCGAAGAGCGGCTGGCCTGGCGCAATTTCGCTCCATTGCTGCAGCTTCATCAACGGCGTGTGTTCGAAAGCCCGCAGCGTCACCCACTGTTCGCGCAACCGCTGCAGCCACGGCCCAATCGCTTCGTCGGCCCCGCCCTGCACACGCACCGGCACGGTGTTAATGAATAGGCCCACGATCGAATCTGCGCCTTCCACCGGAATCTTCCGTCCGGCGCGCAGTGCACCAAATACCACATCGTCTTCACCCGCGTGGCGGCTGAGCACCACGCCCCACGCCGCTTGCACGAGCGTGTTCAGCGTTACCTCGTGCTGACCCGCCACGACGCGTAGTTTTTGAGTGACCCGGCCCGGAAGGCGGAAGGCCAACTCGCCCGCGCCGTCGTGCTTCTCGCTCGTGCTGCCCGCCGCGAGGGCCAGGGGCAGGGGCGTCGCGTGGGTGAATCCTTTGAGTTGTGTGCGCCAGAAACGTTCCGCCTCCGCGAGGTCGAGGGTCTGCAACCAGTCGATAAAGGGCCGATACGGTCGCGCCGGTGGCAATTCCAAAGAGCGTCCTGCCACGAGCGCGTCGTGAATCTCGAGCGCCTCACGAAACATCACCGTCATCGAGCGCGCATCGAGCGCCAAGTGGTGATACGTTGCGACAAACCAAAAATGTTCGGGACCGCCGCGGAGAAGCGCGATGCGAAGCAGCGGCGGCCGAAGGTCAGAAAAACCCGCGCGCCGGTCAGCCAAGAGATACTCTTCAAGCCCCAACCGCGCTTCAGCTTCGCTGCCGAACTCCGCGTTATAGAAATTCGGAGACACTCGCGCGGGCGGGTAGACCACCTGCTTTGGTTCTTCGCCATTTTCGCCGATGAAACCCGTGCGCAAGGCCGGGTGCCGTTCGATGACCTCGCGCCACGCTTGCTCGAAGCGCGCAGCAATCACCGGTTCGCGGAGTTCACCGATAACCTGCTCGATATCAACGCCCGCGACCGAGCCCTGCAGCCGGTGGAAAAGCATGCCCTGCTGCATCGGGGAAAGCGGATAGGTATCCACTTCCCCCGCTGGGGAGAGTTTCGAATCGCGGACCATCGCCCCAGAGCTTAGAGCACGCGCCTCCCATCCTGAAGTGGGTCTTGGCCCCAGTTTCTATGCGGGTTTGACCGCCTACGAAGATTATAGGAGGGGACAGCACCCATTTCGCTTGGGCTTCAATTAGAGCAGAATTCGCCGAATGAATCCTGCCTCGGCTCCAGTCCTCGCCGACGCCACCGCAACCCCGGCCGTCGCCCCCGCCCCTCGGGCCACGCCTTCGTCCGGAGCTTGGCCCATCGCCATCTTGGGCGTCCCTTTCGATCACGTCTCCATAGAAGAGTCCGTCGCGCGCATCGAGGCCATGATCGCCACGCGGCGTCCCCACTTTGTGGTGACGGCGAACGTCGACTTCCTGGTCCAGGCGCACCGCGACGTGGAGTTGCGCCGCATCTTGCTCGAGGCCGATCTGGTGCTGTGTGATGGCACCCCGCTCGTGTGGGCCTCTCGCTGGCTGGGCAACGCCCTCCCCGAGCGCGTGGCCGGTTCCGACCTCGCGCCCGCGTTGATCGAAGCGGCTGCCAAAAAGGGCCACCGCCTCTTCTTCCTCGGTGCCGCAGAGGGTGTCGCCCTCGAGGCGGAAGCGAAACTCAAAGCGCAATACCCCACGCTTCAGATCGTTGGCACTTACTCACCGCCGTTCTCCCCGCTGCTGGAAATGGACCACGCCGAGATCGCGAAACGCATTCGCGCCGCGCAGCCCGACATTCTTCTAGTATCGTTTGGCTGTCCGAAGCAGGAGAAATGGATCGCCATGCACCACCGTTCCCTCGGCGTGCCCGTGGCGATCGGCGTCGGGGCGACCCTCGACTTTCTGGCCGGCCGGATGAAACGCGCGCCCGCTCTGATGCGCCGGACCGGCACGGAATGGCTCTATCGCCTCTGGCAGGAACCGGGCCGGCTTTACCAGCGCTACGCGACCGACCTCGTTCACTTTCTCCCCGCCCTCGCCCGACAGACCATCCGGCTACCCGTGCGCCCAGCCGCCCGGCCCACGCTGGCCGAGCGCGCCGCGCCACTGCCGGAGTGGAGTCACTTTTACGCCGGCGGCGATCTCACGCGCCGTTCCCTGCAGCGCGACGCCGCTCTCTGGCAGCAACTCCCCGATCGGTCGACGCACTGTCTCGTGGATCTCGCTGACATTAAAGCGATCGACGCCACGGGAATCGCCCACCTCATCCGGGCCCGCAAAGCCCTGGCCGCGCGCGGTCGCCAACTCGTCCTTCACGCCCCGAGCGCCAAGGTCCAGCGCCTGTTGGGCGGGCTGAAGCTTTCCGATCATTTTCTCGTCGCGCGCGATGTTGCCGATGCCATCCGGCAGGTCGCGGCCTGCGATTCTCATCCGCCCGTGCAGCACGATGGCACGACTCGTTCGCTGGCTTGGTGCGGCGAAATCGTCTCTTCCAATGCGGAGGATGTCTGGCGCATGACCAGCGAACACGTCCTGGCGTTCGCCGCCAATCACACCTCGCTGGTCATCATCGATCTGGCGCGACTGCGCTTCATCGACAGCACAGGTGCAGCGTTGATGTTGCGGCTCAAAAAATGGGCGAAGTCCGTGCAGGCCGAAATTCTCTTCGCGCACCCCCAGCCCAACGTGCGGAACGTTCTCCGACTCACGCGCATCGATCACCTCGTGCTGGAGGGCGGCCAATAAGGCCGGCCATTTCTCCCGATGTTCCACTCGACCAACCCTATGGCGCGCTCCGCTTGCTCATGAGAATTGGCATCAGCACGTCCGTCATCCAGCGCGGCAAGTCCGGCGTCGGCCAACACGTGTTGGCCCTCGTGCGGGCACTTGTCGCGAGTGGCACGGAGCACGAATTCACGCTGTTCGTGCTCGAGAACGATCTGCCCCTCTTCGCGTTTGCGCGCGATACGATGCAAATCGTGCCCGTGGCCGAGCGCTACCGCCCGGCGGTGCGCGATATCGCGTGGCATCAGACGCAACTCCCGGCTCTCGCCCGCGCGCATCGGCTCGATGTGCTGCATGTGCCGAGTTATCGGCGCATGCTCTGGCCCAAGCCCTGCGCGCTGGTCGCCACGATCCACGATCTCGCGCCGTTTCGCGTGCCAAAGAAATATGATCTCGCGCGCATGATCTACGGCCGCGTCGTCGTCCGCCAACTCGCCCGACGGCAGGATCACATCATCGCTGTCAGTCGCGATACCGCGAATGACATCTCGCGCTATTTCCGGGTGCCGCAGGAACGCATCACCGTCATTCACAACGGACTCGCCCACGAACGGTTTTCGCCGGCCGGAGCTGAAGCGGACCGGGCCATGATCCTGCAACGTCACGGTCTAAGCCCGCCTTTCTTCCTCTATGTGGCGCGCATCGAACATCCCGCGAAAAATCACGCGCGGCTCATCGCGGCCTTCAATCGTTTCAAAACTGCGACCCCTTCGCCGTGGCAACTCGTGCTGTGCGGCAGCGACTGGCATGGCGCCGAAGTCGTGCACGACCTCGTGCGCCGATCGCCGTTTGCCCAGGATATCCGCTCGATGGGCTTCGTCTCCGACGCCGATCTTCCTGCCTGGTATCGCGCGGCCACCGTTTTCGTTTATCCATCGATTTTCGAGGGCTTCGGCTTGCCTCCGCTCGAAGCGATGGCGTGCGGTTGTCCCGTGCTCGCTTCTTCACTCGGTGCCGTCGGCGAAGTCTGCGCCGGAGCCGCCGCCACGGCCAATCCGTTGGATGTCGACGATCTGACCCAACAGCTCGCGCGCCTGGCGGGCGACGACGTCCTACGTTCTCAACTACGCGTTGCCGGGCTCGCCCGCGCCCAGGCCTTCGACTGGCGCCGCACGGCCGCGAGCACGTTGGAGATTTACGCCCGCGCCGCGGCCACGCGCGCCTCGCCGATACTCCGCTCCTCGCTCGCCAACGCGGCTCACTGATCCGCGCTTCCCCTCGATTTTATATGCATACCTCTCCCGCCTTTCTCCCGCTTTTGGGTGTTTCACTAGAGTGGCCTGCCCGCGCGAGTCCAGTAGTCACCCAGCGCCGTTTACGGTGTGCACCCACTGTGAATAAAAACGTAACAGGATTACTGTGACGCGTGCCCATAAACTCGCCGCAGTCCCAGCCCATCCTCTCACCGTGAAGAAGGAATTACGCATTCTGGTGCTCGAAGACGTCCCCGCCGATGTCTTGTTGGTGGATCGCGAGCTCAGCAATGGCGGCCTGAAATTCGCCACCAAACGGGTCGATACGCGCGAGGAATTTCTCTTCGAGATCGAGCACGAGCGCCCGGATATCATTCTCTCCGATCACGGCCTGCCGGGCTTCGACGGCTTCACCGCCCTGGCGGTGGCCCGCGAATTATGCCCGGATACGCCCTTCATTTTTGTCACGGGCTCCATGGGCGAAGAGCTCGCCATCGATTCGCTGCGGAGTGGCGCGACGGACTACGTGTTGAAGACGCGGATGTCGAATCTCGTGCCCGCGGTTGAGCGCGCCCTGCGGCTCGCTCAGGAGCGCACGAAGCGCAAGCAAGCGGAGAAGGATTTGCACGAAAGCGAAGAGCGCTTCCGGCTCCTCGTGAGCGGGGCAAAGGACTATGCCATTTTCATGCTCGATCTCGAGGGCAAGATCTCGAGTTGGAACGCCGGCGCGGAGTTGGTGATGGGCCATTCCGCCGACGAGGTGGTCGGCAAACATTTCAGTTGTTTCTATCGACCCGAGGACCGTGAAGTCGGTCGCCCGGCCGATGATCTCAAGAGCGCGGCTGAAAATGGGCACCATGAAGGCGAGGGCTGGCGGGTGCGCAAAGGCGACGCCGCTTTCTGGGCGCACGTTGAACTTCGGGCATTGCACAACGAAGAAGGCGGACTGCGCGGATTCACCCAGGTCACCCGCGATGCTACGGAGCGAAAGGGGCATCAAGAGTCGCTGCGCCAAGGCGAGGATCGCTACCGCCGACTCGTGGAACTGTGCCCGGACGCCCTGATGGTGTTGCACGACGGAGCCGTGGTTTTCTCAAATTCCGCCGGCGTGAAGCTCTTAGGCGCAGGCGAGGCAGACCACTTGCTCGGCAAACCCTTCCTGGACTTTGTCCCGCCCGATCACCGCGAGAGCGTGGCCCATCGGCTGCGCGATGCTGCGGAAACGAATTCCACGACGCCGTGGAAACAAGCGGCCACCAATTTTATCGAGGAGCTGCTGGTGCGGCCCGATGGCAGCGAAATCTGCGTGGAGATGTCCGCGACCCGTCTCACGTTTGAAGAAGGCCCTGCCGTGCAAATTATCCTCCACGATATCACGGGCCAGAAAGAGGCCGCCACGGCATTGCGCGAGAGCGAAGCGCGCAAGACCGCGATCTTGGAAACCTCCCTCGATGCAATCGTCAGCATCGATCATCGGGGCGTCGTGCGTGAATGGAACGCCGCCGCGCAAAAAATCTTCGGCTATCGTCGCGAGGAAGCACTGGGTAAACGCCTCGAGGCGCTGATCGTGCCTCCGAACCTCACCGAGAAATATCTGCCCGGCCTGGCCGACTACCTCATGACCGGCGCGGCGAGCCTGATTGGGCGTCCCGTTGAGGTCCTCGCGAAACGGCAAAACGGGGAGCAGTTTCCCATCGAACTCGCCCTGGCCCAAGTGCCGCTGCGGGAGCCGCCCTTCTATACTGCCTTCATCCGCGATATCACCGATCGCAAGAACGCGGAAGAAGCGCTGCGCCGCAGCGAAGCGCGCAAGGCGGCCGTGCTCGAGACCGCCCTCGATGCCATTATCTCGATCGACCAGGACGGCAAAGTCATCGAGTGGAATCCCGCGGCGGAGAAAATCTTCGGCTACAGCCGCGAGATCGCGATCGGCCGCGACATGGGCGACCTCATCGTCCCGAAATCGACCAACGAATTAAACCGCAAAGGACTCCCCCGCTTCCTGCAGACCGGCCGCGGCCGCATGCTCGGCCAGCGCACCGAGGTCATGGCGCTGCGGGCCAACGGCGCGGAATTCCCCGTCGAGCTCACGATCACCAAAATCCCCGGGGACGGCCCGCTGGTGTTCACCAGTTTCGTGCGCGACATCACGGAGCGCCGTCGGACCGAAGAGGCATTGCGCAAGAGCGAGGAACGCTTCCGGCTGCTGGTCGAGGGCGTCGAGGACTACGCGATCTACATGTTGGATACGCACGGGCGCATCACGACCTGGAACGCCGGCGCGGAGCGCATCATGGGCTATCGCGCCCAGGAGATCATCGGGCGCCGTTTCCATCGGTTTTACTCGCCAGATGACGTCGAGCGCAAGAAGCCCGACCAGGCCCTCGCCGTCGCCACGGCCGAAGGACGCTTCCAGGATGAGCGCTGGCAGGTGCGCAAGGACGGCACACAGTATTGGGCGAGTTTCGTGATCACCGCCCTCCGCGACGAAGGCGGCCGACTCACGGGCTACTCCACCATCTCGCGCGATATCACGAAACGGAAGCACGCCGAGGACGAGATTCGCCGCCTGAACACGGAGCTCGAGCACCGGGTGCAGGAGCGCACCGCCGAGCTCCAAGCCGCCTACCAGGAAATGGAGGCGTTCTCGTATTCGATTTCCCATGACCTGCGGGCCCCGCTGATTCACATCGCGGGCTTCGTCGAGATGCTGAAGAGCGATCTCGCCGCCACCCTCGACGAGAAGAGCCACCGGCACCTCCAGACCATCTGCGACTCGACCGAGACAATGGGCCGCATGATCGCGGACTTGCTGACGTTCTCGCGCATCGGCCGCGCAGAGATGCACCAAGTGCGCTTCAATCTCACCGATACGATCAAGGACGTGCGGCGCGACCTGCAGTTGCAGACCCAGAACCGCAAAGTGACCTGGATTATCCCCGAGTTGCCCGAGGTGCACGCCGATCCATTCCTCCTGCGGCAAGCGGTCTTCAATTTGATTTCGAACGCGCTGAAATTCACCCGCAAGCGGCCCGAAGCCCGGATCGAAATCACGGTCGAGACGACCGATAAGGAACACATTTTCGCGGTGCGAGACAACGGGGCTGGCTTCGACATGAAATACACCGCGAAACTCTTCGGCGTCTTCCAACGCCTGCATCCAGCGAGCGAGTTCGAGGGCACCGGCATCGGTCTGGCCAACGTCCGCCGCATCATCGGGCGTCACGGCGGCCGCACCTGGGCCGAGGGCGTGATTGACGGCGGCGCCACGTTTTACTTCTCCCTGCCCCTGCCCGCCTAACTCCTGTGAACTCCGGCGAAAAATACATCCTCCTGGCAGAAGACGATGCGGTCGTCGCCGAGCTCGTGCTGCACACCCTCGCCACCATGACGCCCGCGCCCAAGGTCGTGCATGTGCGCGACGGGGTGGAAGCCTTGGATTTCCTGCATGCCCGCGAGAACTACCTGAAACGCGAGCCCGGCAACCCCTCGGTCGTGTTGCTCGATGTTAAAATGCCACGCCTCGACGGCTTGGAGGTTCTTCGGCATGTTAAGAGCAATGAAAAACTCAAGTGCACGCCGATCGTTATGCTCACCTCGTCGCACGACGATCGTGATGTGCGCGAGAGCTACCAACTCGGCGCTAACGCCTACGTGGTGAAGCCCGTGGAATTCCGCAAATTTGCGTTTGTCCTGCAGCAACTCGAATCGTTTTGGTTGGGGATTAACTGCCCACCGCCAGATCCGCGCAACCCGTCGACCACGGCCAGCACGTGGTAACTCACCGGCCCGCCACCACCATGGACTCGGGCTTGTCCGTTCTTCCCAGCGCACCACCTTTTCCCGCCGCGCCTGCTGGGCCGCCCCGCGAGCTGCGCATCCTGCTGCTCGAAGACAACGCACCTCACGCCGAGTTGGTGGAGCATTTTCTGCGTGAGAGCGGGATACGCTTTACCATCACCCGCGTCGAGACGCGCGAAGGCTTCCTCGAGCAGCTCGAGCAGCATACGCCGGAAATGATTTTGTCCGACTACGCGCTGCCCGCGTTCGACGGATACGCGGCCCTGGCCATTGCGAAAGAGAAGTTTCCGGACATCCCGTTCATTTTCGTGACCGGCACCATGGGCGAGGAAGTGGCGATTGAGACGCTGAAGAGCGGCGCGACCGACTACGTGCTGAAAACGCGCCTCGCCCGACTGGGACCCGCCGTGCAGCGCGCCCTGCGTGAGACCGCCGATCGCCACGAGCGCCAGCGCGCCGAGGACAAATTGCGCCGCTCGCTCGATCAACTGCGCGCGCTCACGACCTACCTGCAATACGTGCGCGAGGAAGAACGCACGCGCATCGCGCGCGAGGTGCACGACGAGCTCGGCCAGGCCCTGACCGGGCTCAAGCTCGACCTCTCGTGGCTCGCCACCAAGGTCGCGCGGAACACCCAGCCGGTGCAGGAAAAGGTGAAGACGATGGTGGATCACATCGACGAAACCATCCTCACGGTGCGCCGCATCGCGACCGAGCTGCGCCCCGGAATCCTCGACAGTTTCGGCCTCGTGGCCGCGCTGGAATGGCAGGCCAACGAGTTTCAATCCCGCAGCAGCATTCCCTGCCAGGTGGCCTCGACCGTCGACGACTCTCAGCTCAACCCGCAAGTCACCACCGTCTTCTTTCGCATCTACCAGGAAGCGCTCACCAATATCATCCGGCACGCCGCCGCGACTCGCGTTGACGTCTTGCTGACCGAGGAAAATGGGGCACTGGTGCTGAAGGTGAAAGACAACGGCCGCGGCATCTCCGAGGAAGAAATCGCCAACACGCGCTCCATCGGGCTCGTGGGCATGCGCGAGCGTGCCATGCTCGTCGGAGGCGATATCTCCCTCCAGGGCGCGCCCGGCCAGGGCACCACGATGAATCTGCGCGTGCCGCTCGATCGCCAGCCACGGGACGCGCCATGAAAATTCTCATCACCGACGATCACGCCGTCGTGCGCTCCGGCTTGAAACAAATTCTCGCCGAGGAATTCACGAAGGCGGAATTTGGCGAGGCCTCCAGCGCGCAAGAAGCGATCGATCGCGTCTGGAAAGAAAACTGGGACGTGGTTGTCCTGGACATCACCATGCCCGGGCGCAGCGGTCTCGAGGTCCTCAAGGAGATCAAAAAATCACGCCCCAAGCTCCCCGTGCTCATGCTGAGCATGCACCCGGAAGACCAATTTGCCGTGCGGCTGCTGAAAATCGGCGCCTCCGGCTACATGACCAAGGAGAGCGCGCCCCAGGAACTCGTGGGCGCGGTGAAGAAGGTCATGGCCGGCGGACGCTACGTCAGCCCCGCCCTCGGCGAGAAAATGGCCTCCTACTTGGCCATCGACGTCCAGACCCCGCCGCACGAACGCCTTTCGGATCGCGAATTTCTCGTGCTGCGCCAGATCGCCTCCGGCAAGACCCCTACCATCATCGCTAAGGAATTGGGGTTGAGCGTGAAGACGATCAGCACGTATCGGATGCGGATTCTCGAGAAAATGAGCATGGGCAACAACGCCGAGCTCACGACCTATGCGATCCATAATCAGTTGGTCTAAGCGCGCCTACGCCTAAAACGTCAGCGTCAGTCGGCCCTGACAGCTCCCCTCAAACGAGGCCACTTCCGGCATCCGCGCGTGAGATCTGTTCGAACCAGCGCGGGCACAGGCGTTAGGGAGATTCAGTTGTGAACCCCACAGCGATGTAGGTTTCCACCTACTATTTGCCTCTTCGTCGTTCGCGTAGAATTCCGCCGAACGCACCGGCTCCTCTGACTCTATTTTTGGTCCTCTAATTTACGCATGAATCGTCACAACGATCGCTCGGGCGGCTATGCCGACACGGATAGTGGCCCCAACGCCACCCACGACTCTGATCGCGCCCACGCCGGCTCCAGCACGCGTCGCAGGAATACTACTACTCGAAGCACCGCCTCAGCTGCGCCCGCTGCCTCGGACAAGCCCGGCTTCTCGATCGATGCGGGCTCGCTGCTGCGCCCCGCGAGCAAGCACTGGTATTGGCTGCTCCTCGGTGGCCTGCTCGGCGCGGTGATCGGCGCCGCCATCGGCCTCTCGCTCTGGAAGAAGAGCTACAGCGCCAGCGCGCAAATCGTGAAATACGATCCGCCCGTCGCGAGCGACGCCTATCGCCCCCCGCAGATGAGCGGCCAGACGATCGTCGGGCTCATGTCTTCGCCCAAAGTTTTCGAGCGCATGGGCGCCAAGATGAATCCCCCGGTGCCCGGCAGCGCAGTAGCGAGTATGGTTAAGCCCCGCCCAGAACGCGGCAGCGATATCGTTAACATCGACGCGTTCGGCAGAGACCCGCGCACCGCTGTAGATAACGCGAACGCCTATATTCGCGAGGTCCTCGAGTTTTCGCAGGACGACCAACGCAATAACGCGGACGAGGCTGACAAATACGTCACCCAATCTCTCAAGGAAGTGGACGCCGACCTCGTCGCTGCGCGCAAAGCCCTCCCCACCGATGAGCGTTCCGTCGCCATCATCGCGACGCTCGATTCCGAAGCCCCGCGCGCGGCGCCCATCAACGGCCGCCTCTTCGAGCAACTCCAGACCGCAGAAGACGAACTCTCGGCGCTCCTCCTGAAATTCATGGACGCGCACCCGACGGTGAAAGCGCAGCGCGCGAAAATCGCTGAACTCCGCTCGCGTCTTCCGAAGGGCGTCACGCCCGAGCAAGCCAGCGCAGCCGCCCGCAGCAACGCGGCCGGTTCTCCTTCAACCTCCCCCGATAACACCGGCATCGTCGCTGCCGCCGGCGGCGGCCAGGCGCTCGAAACCGCTTACCACAAAGTCCGCGAGTTGGAACACCTGCGCCAACTCTATATTCAGCGCCAGCGCGCCATCCAGATGTTCAAGGCCAATCCTCCGGGCAATTGGCGGATCGTCCAAAACGCGACGATGGACAGTCTCAGTGTCCAAAAGCCCTGGTTGAAGATCGGTCTGATCGCCGGCTTCTTCGGCATGCTCGGCCTCGTGGCTGCTGGCGCCGAAGTGCTGCGCCGCGAGCTGTTCGACAATCGCCTCAAGACCGAGGGCGACGTCGCCCGCGTCACCGGCTTGCCCGTGCTCGGCACCTTGGGCGATATTCGCGAGATGTCGCAGGCCGATCGCGAGAGCTGGGCCTTCCGGACTTGGATCGCGTTGCAGGACCGGCTCGCCTACTCCCCCAATCACGGTCTCATCTGCGGCGTCACGTCCTCAAATTCTGGAGACGGCCGCACCACGTGGATCAATCAGCTCGCCGGTGCCGCACGCAAATGCGGTTTCCGCGTCCTGACGATTGCTACCCGCTCCACCGCTGACATGCCCGGAATGACCGACGAGTCGGTCGAAGGCGCGTCCGAACCCGTCATCGTCGGTTCCGCCGTCAACGGTGATGTCATTCACATGACCGGCGCAAATGGCAGTGCGCGTAAGGCGAACAACGAAGCCTCCCGTAGTCGCGCCCATGGCGCGAACCGCAAGGAAGGCGACGAAGCCACCGGCGGCACCTCGACCGCAATCCTTTCAAATCCCACGGACCTCGCCAACGGCGCCCGTCCCTTCTCCGGTGAGTCGGAGTTCACGGCGCTTACCGCCAGCGCACTGTTCACGCCGGCGATGGTCACGGAAAAGCTTATGGGCCCCGAAACCGATCCCCTCGTGCACATCCCCCTCCCCGGCTGGACCTGGAATCTTGAGCGCCGCAAGCAGTGGCAGGGCGCGCTCAACGTCTGGCGCAAAATCGACAACGTCGTCATCCTCGTCGAGCTTCCGCCCGCGTCGATGCCCGAGTCCGTGTTGCTCGCCTCCAATTTGCCCAATCTCCTTTGGCTCGTGGAGAGCGGCAAATCCGACGCCACCGACACGCGCAACCAACTCGAAACGCTGCGCCACGCCCGTTGTAATCTGGTCGGCGCCGTCATCAATCGCGCCCTCACCCCCGTCACGCAGGGCCGCTTCTCCCGCTGGGTCGGTTGCTTCGCGATGTTCGCATTGCTCGGCCTCGGACTCTCCAACCAACGCTTGAGTGCGGCCGACGCCGCCACGCCGGGTTCGCAGACCGGCGCGCAAGTCACTCCGGGCGCCGCGACGACAGCCTTCTCGGTCGTCTCCCCCGCGCAACGTGCCCAGTGGCAGCAGAAGCTGACCCTCGGGCCGGGCGATATCTTGAACCTCGCCCTCTATGGCGAGCCCCAGCTGGATGCCAACGAGGTGCCCATCGGCCCCGATGGCCGTATCAGCTATCTGGAGGCAAATGGCGTCCAGGCCTCCGGACTCACCGTCGATGAATTCCGCGAGAAGCTCAACGAAGAGATCGGCAAATACCGCCGCGCCGCCCAGGCGATCGTCGTGCCCGTCGCCTACAAGAGCAAAAAATACTTCGTCCTCGGCAAAGTGGCGCAGCGCGGATCCTTTCCGCTCGACCGCCCCATGACCCTCCTCGAAGCCGTGGGTCGCGCGGGCGGCATGGAGACAGGCCTCTCCTCGGATCGCAGCATCGTCGAGCTCGCTGACCTCTCGCGCGCCTTCATCTCGCGCAATGGCCGGCAGCTTCCGGTTAACTTTGAAAAACTTTTTCAGGAGGGCGACCTTACGCAAAACGTCACCCTCGAGCCCAACGACTATATTTACTTCCCCGCCTCCGATCAGAAGGAAGTGTTCGTGCTCGGCGCTGTGCAGTTTCCCGGCGCGTATCAGTATACCCAGAACACGGGTGCGCTTGGCGCCGTCGCCGCTCGCGGCGGCTTCAACGCCCGCGCCTGGAAAAACAAGGTGCTCGTGATCCGCGGCGGCTTGAGCAAACCGCAAACGTTTGAAATCGACGCCAACGAAGTGTTTGGCGCCCGCAAAACCGACGTCCGCCTGCAACCGCGCGACATCATTTATGTGAGCGAACGCCCCTGGGTTCGCGCCGAGGAGCTGCTCGACCTTGCCGCCCAAGCCTTCGTTACCGCGGCCGTCGTGACGGTCACCGGTGAACGCGTTCAAGGCATCCGCTGATTTCCTTCGGACACCCCCGACCATGAAAACGTATTCTTCCCTGCTGCGCATTCCCGTGCTGCTCACTGTCGGCGCCGCCGTCTTATTGAGCGGCTGCGCGACAAAGCGCCGTGCGACTGGCCCGGCTGCCATCCCGGCGAGCTTCACGCCCACGCCTGTCACCGGCATGGCTGCACTTGATCCCGCGTTGCTGCAGCGTCCCGTCCTTGAATACAAGCTCGGCCCTGGCGATTTGCTCCTCGTCGAGATCGTGGGCGACCTGACCACGCGCTCCCGCACGGTCGTGGGACCCGACGGCAAAATCTATTTCAACGTGCTGCCCGGCATCGACGTTTGGGGCATGACGCTGACCCAGGCTCGTGAACGCATCGTGCAGGAGATGCAGAAATTTATCCGCGAGCCGCAGCCCATTTCCCTCACGCTCCTCGGCGCCGAAAGCCAGCGCATCTGGGTTCTCGGTCGCTTGAACAAGCCGGGCGTCTACCGGCTCGGCGGCCCGATGACGCTGCTCGAAGCCATTTCCGAAGCCGGCGGCCCCTCGCCCGCCTCCGCGTTTGCGACCATGTCAGGCTCGATGGGCCTCGGCGGTTCCGCCCGCAACGGCGCCACCGATGAGGCTGCTGATCTCGGTCGCAGTTTCGTGATTCGCCAGGGCCGCATGTTACCCGTCGATTTTCAAAAGCTTCTCCGCGAAGGCGACATGTCGCAGAACATCTTCCTTCAACCGGACGACTTCGTGTATCTGCCTTCCGGACGAGTCGGCAATGTGCACGTCCTTGGCGCCGTCGTAACCCCGCGCGCGGTGGACTACACCAGTCAGATGTCGCTCGCGCAGTCCGTTGCCCAAGCTGGCGGCACGCTACGCGACGCCTACCCCACGCATGTCGCGATTGTCCGCGGATCCTTGAATCAACCGCAAGTGGCCGTCGTGGACTTCAATGCGATCATGCGGGGTCAAGCGCCTGACATCATGTTGCAGCCTCAGGACATTGTATATGTGCCGCACTCGCCATATCGCGTGCTTACTCGCTACGTCGACCTGATTCTCGATACTTTTGTCCGCACCGTGGGCGTCAACGAGGGCGCACGCGCCGTCAGCGATCGCAACGTTCCCGTGGGCATCAATGTTCCGTTGGGCGGCCTATAACGTCGTCGCCGGAGGCGGCCGTCACAAGGACGGCCGCCTTACCCCTATCGCCAGAAATTCTCGATAATCACGCGCCCATCGCGAACCATCGGCCCGTTCCTCCAGTCTAGTCGGCACAAGAGGAACTATGCGAATACTGTCCCGGGCCGGGTTGGGCCTAATCATTTCTGCGTTGCTGAGCGCTGCCACGATGGCGGCCGAGATGACCTGGACCTACGCGGTCCAGTTGTCGGCTGCCGTCAACGCCGACCCCGCTCGCATCGAACTCACGTGGACGACCGATCCGTTTCCCGTCCGCCACTACACGGTGCACCGGAAGGCACCCGGAGCGGCCGCGTGGAGTGAGGGCGTCACCCTCGACGCTGGAGCTACGAGCTTCATCGACGAAAGCGTCGAACTTGGGAAAAACTACGAGTATCAGGTTATTCGGCACGCCGTTACTTACACGGCCTACGGCTACGCTGCCGTCGGCATCAACTCCCCGCTGACGGAGACTCGGGGCAAAGTTCTGCTGGTGATTGATCGCTCGATCGCGGAGCCCTTAACGAAGGAACTCCGGCGTTTCGAAACAGATCTCGCTGGTGATGGCTGGATCGTGGTGCGGAAGGAAGTCGCGCGTGATGCTTCGCCCGCCGACGTGAAGGCCCAGATCAAAGCGGAGTGGAATGCCGACCGCGAGCGGGTCAAAGCGGTCGTGCTGTTTGGCCACATCCCGGTGGCGCGCTCGGGAAATTTGAATGTAGATGGACACGGTTCGCGGCCCATGCCCGCCGATGTTTTCTATGGCGAAATGGACGGCGAATGGACCGATGCGGACGGTGACGGCGTCTACGATCAGAGCACGTTGCCGTCGGACGCGGAACTGATGGTTGGGCGCGTGGATTTCGCGAACCTCCCAGGCCGGTATTCACCGGTTCGTTACGCCGACGAGGTCGGACTCCTGCGTCAATACCTCGATAAAAACCACGCTTTTCGGCACGCGGTGGTGCGGCCGGCGCGCCGTGCACTCATCGGCAACGCGATCGGGGATGCCAATGGCCAGGCCTATGCCGCGAGTGGTTACCGCAGTTTCGCTCCGTTGGTAGGGCCGGGTAACGTCATCACGAGTGGCATCGGACCCGCGACACCGGAAGCCGAGCGGTGGGTCGCA
>JANPIT010000558.1:0-2732 GCA_031425115.1 Opitutaceae bacterium
GTGAGCGCATCCGCAATGAAAACGCGCGCCATCTTCTGCTCCGTCACGTCGAGGCTGAACGCCCCGGCGACCGCAAGCTCGAGCGTGAACTTATACCAATCACGCCACAGCGCCTGATCGGCGGGATGTTTCGAGGCGAACAGCGCGCGCCCCATCTCGTAGGTGTAGCGACCGCTCGTCTTGATCTCGAGCCGGCCGCCCGTGACCTGGCCCATCACTTGGTAATTCTCGGCTGATTTGCCCGAGCCCGAGTGGAAACCGATGCTCGCGCCAAACTGCCGGCACACCGCCCACTGTTGCTCGATCAGCGTCCGGAGCGCCGCGTTGTCCGGATACGGCATGTTTTTCTGAAACCCGAAGGCGGGCGCCACGAAGTGAATCTTCATCCCGAGCGCCTCGCACAGCGCCAGCATGATGGCCGTCGTCTCGGGCGTCGTGAGCCCGGGCAATTCGTCGATTGAAAGCTCGCGCAGATACGCGCGGCCCACCTCCGTCGTGAATAATTTCGCGCGGGCGGCGGCGTATTTTTCGTCGCGGCGCTTCATCTTCTGCAGCGAAGGCCAGACGTAGGCGAGGAGCTTGGCAAAATCCGCCTCGTTGAGCGTGAGGCCGGCGGCAGCGACCCGCGCTTTCACCGTGGCGACGAGCGCGGCGGGGACGTTCGCGGCGACCCAGACGGCCGCATCGTCCGCGACCTTGGTCTGCGCCAGTTCCGGGGAGAGATCGAATGTGATGTAGCTCGCCAGCACGCAGCCCGTGACGAGCGCATCCTCACGCGAGTCAAACTTGCCGCCGATCGGCTGGTGGTCGGCGTTGAAGCTCCAGGCGATCCCGCGGCGATGAAAGCCCGTCTTCAGTTTGGCGAGCACGCAGCCGTGGCTCATGCCTTCGACGCTCTGACCCTGGTGACCCTCGGGAACATTCGTGCCGATGAAGGGAAACGGCACCGAGTCGAGTTTGCCCGCGAGCATCACGTCGACATCGTAGACGAGCTCGCGCGGAATTGAGTTCTGGTTGGCTGTGACGCCCAGGCTCAGCGCGCTCATCGCCCAATCGACCGCCGGCCAATGCAGCGTCGTGAAACGCGCGCCGATCCCGAGGGTGCTCTGGCCGAGTTTTTCCGTGGCCGTCGCAAAAATCGTGCTCTGCGGATTGTGCGCGTGGACGAGATTCTTCAGCTGCAGCAGATTCGCGAACGTCGCGGGAAACGCCTGCGTGCCGTCGGAGAGATCGATGCCGTCGTGCAGCGCCTCGGTCTTGCCTTGGAGCCGCCACGCGCAGTCACCGTTCGTGCTTTCGAGGAGTGTCCACGCCCCGGCCTTCGTTTCGAAACGGCTCTTCGGGTAGACCTTCAGCAGCTTGCCCGCGCGCAAGTGATCACTCAGCGATTGCCAATCGAGGCAGAAGTCCGGGCTTACGCACGGATTGGTGGCGATGCGCAGGTTGTGCTCGAGCAGGAAACGATTGATGGCGGACATGAAGGCAGCAGGCGAAGAACTCGAAGTGGTTCACATTCCCCCGCGGCTGACAAGGCTGCGCTGCCGGTGAGGATGACGGATCCGCAGGATCCGTTTTCGAGGTGGAGCGGCTTGACCTCAAGCCGCGTCCGGAGATGCGCACGCGGGAGAAGGTTCCGGTGTTTCAAACCGGCGGCTTGGGGTCAAGTCGCTCCACCTCGGCACCCGCCAAGCCTCAATCCCACTTCGGCTGCGCGTCCTCGACGAGCTGTTGCAGAATGGGAAAACGAATCTGCCCGTAGTTCAACGCGTAGCGCAACCGGCCGTCGCGGAAGATCCACGTCGCCGGGATCCAGCCGACGCGCATGCCCATGAACGACGTCATCTCCTTGTCCGGGTGGCGCGAGGTATTCGGATGTTGGAGATGCGTGAAATTCTTCTGCCCGCCGATGCCGTAGCGCGCCAACTCCTCGAGGCCGGATTTCTCATCGCGCACGGTGACGAAGATCACGTTGGCCTGCGGATTCGCCTCGATGAATTTCTTCCAGCCGCCGCTCACGTTTTCCGCCCGGCAGTTGGGGCACCACGAGGCCCAGAAGTGGACGATCGTCACCTTTTTCGATTTCGTTGCCTCGGCCACTTGCTCCTCGATCGGCAGCAAATCCGCGGCGCGAGCGGCGAACGGCGCCATCAGCACGGCCAGCAAAAGAAAGAGGGATTTCATGCGAGCAGCGTAGAGCAGCGAGTTCCGCGCGCAATCGCGGCGAACGTCATTTTGGAGGTTGTGCGCCCCGCGCGGCGCGCTGTTGTCGGCGACTCCTCACCGCATGTCCGCTGTCGCCGCCCCGGCCACCTCCCTGCAACCGAATCCCGAACACGTGCTCCGTCTCGCGACCGAGCTGAACGTGAAGGTGTTTCAAGTCGCCGCCACCGCCCAGCTCTTCGCCGAGGGCGCGACCGTGCCCTTCATCGCGCGCTACCGGAAGGAAGTCACCGGCGAGCTCGACGAAGTGCAGGTCCTCGCCATCCGCGACCGGATGGAGCAACTCCGCGCCATCGACGAGCGCCGCGCCTCGATCCTCGCCTCCCTCAAGGAGCGCAACTTGCTCACGCCGGCGCTCGAAAAGGCGATCAACGCGGCTGATTCCGTCACGGTTCTCGAAGACATTTACCTTCCGTTTCGCCCGAAGAAACGCACCCGCGCCACGATCGCGAAAGAGAAGGGGCTCGAGCCGCTCGCCGACTTGGTGTTCGCGCAGGATCCGGCGACCGACG
>JANPIT010000559.1:0-6339 GCA_031425115.1 Opitutaceae bacterium
GGCTGGTCGTTCTGGCCGTCGTCGGATCGCTCGTCGCCGCGCTCACTCAACCCGCCCTGCGCCCACCGCTCGCGTTGCTCGCCCTCGCCGCCACTCCCGCTGCTCTCGCCATGTTGACCGCCGTGGCGGTCACTCAGCGCTACACCGCCGACTTCTGCCCGGTGCTCATTGCCACCGCCGCCTTCGGGCTCGCCTCAGTTGATGGTGCGCCAGTCCTCGCTCGACGCGCATTTGTCGCCACCGCTACCGTCCTAGGCGTATCCAGTATCTTAATAACATTCGCCCTCACGCTGCATCATCAACGCGAAATCGTCTGGGGTGTGCCGGAAGCCAAACGGCAGGCCTACCAACAACTGCGCGCACGCGTGGACCTGGCGCTCGGAGTCAACGATGGCCGCTGATCCCATGAACCCACGCTCCGCCGCCGACGCGCGGCGAACGCCGCTCTCCCCGCTCGCGGCCGGTCTCCTCGCTTTCGTCCTGCTCTCGTTCCTCGCCCTCCGCTGGTATCAACCCGCGCCGCCGCGCGACTTTGAAGTCGACGTGGTTTTCCCGCGCGGACACGCCGGGCTCTCCGAACCCCTCGTGGTCACGGGCGAAACAGGCACCGGCGAATTCCTCTTTGTGCGCTACCGCGGCGAATCGATGGCCGAGCTGTGCTACGAGCTCTGGGGCTCGGCCGCCGTCGTGTCGGCGCCTTTCGACGTGCAGCCGGGCAAGCGCCGCCGCGTGCAACTCGACCTGCCCATGCTCGCCCACGTGCGCGGCGGCTCACGCGGTGGTGGCGATGTCGTGCGCGTCACCGTGGACGGGAGTGAGGTCTTCCGCACCACGGCGCGTTTCACCCTGCGCAAGTCGACACGCGTCTACTTCGGCGAGAATCCCATCGGCGGCGGCTCGTGCGCGCGCGAATTCAGCGGCTGGATACATCATCGCGCTGGTCGGGCGCTACACGGCAACGCCCGGCACATTTTCTCGTGGCGCGAACGCCTCACCGGTTGGTTCACCGACGGAAAATATCAGGTGCTGATGGTGGGCCTCGCCAGCGCCGCGCTGGCTTCCCTCTGGGCCGCCGTGCGCACCGCACCTCGGGCGCGGCTGCTCGGCGCCGCGGGAATCGCTGGCTCGTGGCTCTCCACCCATCGCTGGTTCGCCACGACCGCAATTTTCTGCGTCAGCGCCTTCGGCTACGTTGTCACGGGCGGCACCGGCCGTTTCTTCTTCGAAGAAAGCTTCGGAAACTTCTACGACTACCAAACCGCCGCGCTCCTGCACGGTCGGCTGGATGTGCCCGAACCCGGGGTCAGCGGCGAAGCCTTTATCGTGGGCGGAAAATACTACGGGTATTTCGGCATCACGCCGGCGTTGCTGCGACTACCGTTAGTCATTTTCGATTTCGGCTTCGGGTGGTGGAGTCGCACCTCGATGCTGATCGCCTTTGTCGTGGCGTTGATCGCGGCCTATCAGATCTTGCGCGCAACTCTCCGACTGGTCGCGCCGCGGAGGATCGCGCCCGCTCCTTGGCTCGCAGTCGTGTTCACGCTCAACGTCGGGCTCGGTTCGACGCTCTTTTTTCTCAGCAGCCGCGCCTACGTTTATCACGAGGCCACGCTCTGGGGCGCGACCTTTGCGCTCGCCGCGACGGCGAGCACCCTGCGTTTCCTCGCAACGCCGCGATCGCGTGCGTGGTTGCCCGCGCTCGTATGCGCCTTGCTTTCGCTGCACGCCCGCCCACCGAGCGGGCTGTTCGCGCTTGTGCTCCTCTCGTGCGCTGCGCTCGCCGTCGCGTTCCGTGCCTGGCGCGCCAACGACCAACCCCTGGCTCCGCTACTCCGCCGCGGCGTCACGCTCCCCATCGTCTGCTTCTGCGGCGTGCTCAGCTTCAACGCGCTGAGTTATCTCAAATTCAAAACCTTCGACGGTGCGCCGCTCAAATATCACGTCCAGTATCACCCGGACCGCATCAACCGTATCGACGGGAAAAATTTTCACCTCGCCAACCTCGGCTACGATTTCAGCGCCTATGTTTGGCGCCCCAATTTCGAGCTGCGGCCCACCTTTCCCTATTTCTACATGGCGGGCAAAGACCCCGGCATTTACCCCGACGCCAAGATCGACCTCGCTGAGCCCACGCTCGCCCTGCCCTACGCGATGCCGGCGTTGGTGTTTCTCGCATTCATCGGCGCGGTGATCGCGTGTATCCGCTGGCCCGCGCTGCGCTGGCCTGCGCTCGTAGTTTTTGTCGCGATCGGGCCGATGGCCGTCGCGCTGTTCACCGCCGTGGCCGTTTCGCAACGCTACACCGCCGACTTCTGTCCGTGGCTCATCGGCCTCTCGGCCATTGGCCTGATGGCCGCAGAATCCGTGAGCGCTTTGCCGCGCCGCACCTTCGCCACTGTCACGGCATTACTCACCGCTGCCGCGATGGCGATCACGGTCGCCATTACGATTCACTACCAAGGCACCGGGGTCTGGGGCGTGCCCGATGACGTCAAGGCCCGCTACAAAGCCTTGCGAAAGAAGGCGGATAGTTTGTTTGGTGTGACTAATCATGAGCTCTGAGCGGAAGCCACGCGTCCTGGTCTTCATCGTCGCGTATTACGCCGAATCGACGATTCTGAAGGTGCTCGAGCGCATCCCGGCGCTGCCGGATTACGACGTCGAGGTCCTCATCATCGACGATTGTTCGAGCGATGCCACGTTTGCGCACTCCGACCGCCTGCGCTCGTCCGGCGCCTATCGCCATCGGCTCACCGTTTTCGCCAACTCCGCCAACCAAGGCTACGGCGGCAACCAGAAGCTCGGCTATCATTACGCCATCAAACATGGCTTCGATCTCGTCGTGCTGCTGCACGGCGACGGCCAGTATGCTCCCGAGATGCTCCCCGACCTGCTCGCGCCGCTGGCGCGCGGCGAAGCGGACGTCGTGCTCGGCTCGCGTATGATCACGCCCGGCGGCGCGCGCAAAGGCGGCATGCCACTCTACAAGTGGTTCGGCAACCGGATGCTCACCTGGTATCAAAACCGCGTCCTCAAGTCGCAGCTCGCCGAATTCCACACCGGCTACAAAGCCTACACCGTCGACCTCCTCCGTCGCATTCCCTTCGAGCTAAACTCGAACGTCTTTCACTTCGACACCGAGATCATCATCCAATTCCTGCGCGCCCGCGCTCGGATCAAGGAAGTCCCGATCCCGACATTTTACGGCGACGAAATCTGCCGCGTGAACGGTCTCCGCTACGCCCGCGACGTCGTTAACGCGTCCACCGTCGCGCGCCTGCAAGACTACGGCCTCGTGTATCGGCGAAACTTTGACGTCGAGTCCCTCCACGCCGACAACAAGCACTACCTCCCCAAGCTCGATTTTCTCAGCACGCACTCCGTTGCCGTCGCTGAAGTTCCCGCCGGTGCCACGGTGATGGATATCGGCTGCGGGCCGGGCCACCTCTGCGCCACGCTGCACGACAAGGGCTGCCGCATCATCGGCGTTGACCAATTTCGCCCCGACGACACCTCGGTGTTCGACGAATTCCACGTCACCAATCTCAACGAAAAGCCGTTCCCCCGTCCGATGGAAGACGTGCAGGTGGTGCTGCTCCTGGACATCATCGAGCACCTGATTTCGCCCGAGGGATTCTGCGATGAGTTGCGGCGTCACGCGCAGTCCAACCCCGGCGTGAAGATCGTGATCTCGACCGGTAACATCGGTTTCTGCGTCACGCGGCTCATGCTCTTCCTCGGTCAGTTCAACTACAACAAGCGCGGTATCCTCGATCTCACCCACACCCGGCTCTTCACCTTCGCGTCGCTGCGTCGGCTGCTCAATGAAACGGGCTTCGTCGTCGAAAAAGAGTTCGGCATTCCCGCCCCCATCCCGCTCGTGGTGCGCGCCCCGTTTTGGCAGAAATTCCTGATGAGATTGCAGGCCTTCGCCATGAAGCTCTCCCGCGGACTCTTCTCCTACCAGATGCTCATGGTGGTGCGGCCGCTCCCGACGCTCAACACGCTGCTCGCCGACACCCACCGCCACTCCGCGCAAAAATCCTCCGCCTTGCCCGTGCTGGCCGGGAACAGGTGACACCCCCTGCGAAGCCCCCTTCGCTGCGCCAGGCGGCCGCTTCGCCGCTGGCCCGAGGATGCGGCCTCATCTTTGGCGCAGTCGCGCTCGTCGCGTTTTTTTTGTTCGGCGCCCAGCGCGTCTACCCGCCCGCGGGCGCCGCGCTCAATCTTGAAATCATTTTCCCCGAGGGACGCGCCGGCGACTGCGAGCCGATCGTCTGCACCGGCATGTGGAGCGAAGGCGACTTGCTGCTGGTCGAATATCTCGACGCCCGCACGCTGATCTTTCGCTACGACCACTGGGGCTTCGGCGGCCCCGCGTCCGGGCGCATCACCTATGAACCCGGTGTGCGCCGCACCCTGCGCGTCGAGATGCCGTCGCTCACTACTTACCACAAACCAGCCGACGGCGCGCGCGCCCCGCTGCGCGTCGTGTTCGACGGACGAGACGTGTTGCACGCCAACGTCGCCTACCACGGCCGACTGCCCAAACAACTTTTCTATGCGGAGAATCCGATCGGCGCATGGACCGCTGAGGCGTTTCGCGGCAAGCTGTTCCGCGCCGGCGGCCACGCGGTCCGCGGCGGTCCCGAGGCTTATTTTTCGACGGGCGAGCGAATGCGGCGCTGGCTTCGCACCAAGCCCTCGCAAGCGGTTTTGTATTTTCTCGCGAGTGGATTGGTCGGCAGCGTCGCGTGGATCGGAACTGCATGGCGGCTGTCGCGCCCACGTCCGCTCCGTGCACCCCGCAACCTGTTCGTCTCCGCGCCGCGCTCCCTCCGTCGCACGCTCGCTGCGCACCGCTGGTTCGCCGCCGCCGCGCTGTGTTCGACCGTCGCCTACGCCTGGCTCGTGAGCCTCGGAAGCTTTCAACTGATCTACCCGGAGATCTTCGGTTCGTTCTACGACTACCAGGCCCGCAGCTTTTTGCAGGGCAGGCTCGACGTGCCCGAGGACGCGATCCAAGGCGAAGCCTTCGAAGCGCGCGGAAAACTCTTCGGTTACTTCGGGCCGACCCCCGCGCTGTTGCGCCTGCCCTTGGTCGCGCTCGGGCTGGGCTTCGCTCAAGTAAGCCGACTGTTCATGCTGCTGTATTTCATCGGCAGCCTGATCGCCGCGTATCTACTTCTCCGTGACGCCACGAAACTCATCCGCGACGGCACCCTCGCCAGCAACGCGGAGCCATCGCGCTTCGCGACCACCGTGATGGTCGTGAGCGTGGGCTTCGGCAGCACGATCTTCTTTCTCGGCAGTCGCGGGCTGATCTTTCACGAAGCCATCCTCGCCGGCATCGCGTTCGCCCTCGGGTCCGTTTGGTGCGCGCTCCGTTTCCTCCAAACGCCGGCGCGCCGCTGGTGGGTCGCCGCCCTCGTGCTCGGGGTCCTCTCGCTCCACGCCCGACCGCCTACCGGACTCTTCAGCCTCACCTTGCTCGGCTGCGTCGTGGTCGCCCTGCTCATCCGCGGCTGGCGCGAGGCGTCGGTCGCCTCCGGCCGACGCCTCGTGTTGCCGCCGAATTTCCGCTCGCTCGTCGGCATCGGCCTGCTCTGCGTCCTCGGCCAGCTCACGCTCAACGGTCTCGCGTATGCCAAATTCCGGACCTTCGACCCCGCGCCGCTCAAGATCAGCCGGCCCTACGCCCAAGCCGGCCGGCTCGAACACATCGACGGCAAGAGTTTTCACCGCGTTAATCTACCCTACAATTTCTACACTTATCTCGTCCGGCCTAATCTCCGCGTAGAGCCCCGTTTTCCCTGGATCTACCTCGAGGCCCGACAACCGGGCCGGCACTTTCCCAAAGCGAAAATCGACCTGCCGGACCACACGCTCGCCGTCCCGTATGCGATGCCGAGTCTCTTCCTGCTCGCGACCCTGGGCAGCGTGGCCGCGTTTCTCCTCTTCATCGAAAGCCGCGCCCCGCTCGCGGTGCTGTGGGCCGGTGTGTTGCCGATGACACTCGCACTCTTCGCCGCCGTGGCCACGGCCCAACGCTATACCGGGGACTTCGTGCCATTCCTCGTCGCTGCCTCCGCCTTCGGTCTCGCGATCGTGGAGCAATCCGCGCGCCTCCTCCGTTTCGTTCTCCGCACCATTACCGCACTTGTGACCATCGCAGCCTTCGCCACGAGTGTCGCGATCACCCTGCACTACCAGGGCGATACTCTCTGGGGCGTGCCCGAGCCCGTCCGCCAAAATTACCAAATCCTCCGTCACCGCGTGGACGCATTTTTTGGTGTGACGTCTCCATAAACCCCCGCTCCCCTCGCGTCTCTCTCTCCC
>JANPIT010000560.1:0-1781 GCA_031425115.1 Opitutaceae bacterium
TGAGGATTCGGGGGTTGCAGCCGATCGACCACTCCCCGACGTACGACGCGCCCTCGTCCGCGTCCAAGATCCGGCGGAGCTTCTCGACGTCGCCCCCCGCGCAGTCCGCCGAGACGATCTTGCCCGCCCGGAACTCGAGGCGGACGTCGTCGAACGACGAGCCTTGATAGACAGTCGGCGTGTTGAAGCGGACGCGGCCCTCCACCGATTCGCGGACGGGGGCTGTAAAGACCTCGCCGTCAGGGACGTTCATTTCCCCGGAGCAGGCGACGACCGGTATTCCCTCGATAGAGAACCTCAGGTCCGTTTCCGGGCCGGTGATATGGACCTCTCGCGCGGCCACCATCCGTTCGACAAGTGGGCGGAGGGCCTTGGCGAGCCTTGGGTAATCAAGGTTGCAAACGTCGAAGTAAAAGTCTTCGAAGGCCTCGGTGCTCATGCCCGCCTGCTGGGCCATGGCGGAGGTGGGCCAGCGCAGCACGACCCACTTGGTCTTGCCCACGCGGTGGTCGAGCACCGGCTTCATCAGCCGCGAAACGAGTTGGACGCGTTCGGACGGCACGTCGGACGCTTCGAAAATATTATCCGAACCGCGCAGCGCGATGTAGGCGTCCATTTTCTGCATCCGCGCGAGCTCGATGTCCGCATGCGGGGCGAACTGCGCTTCCTCAGCGCCGAGCGACATTTCACGCGTCACGCGGGCGCGGTGGATCTGCACATAAGGATGCGCGCCGCGTTCCCGCGTCGCCCGAATGAGCGCGATGACCATCGCGTCCGGCACGTCGAACGCATCGATGAGGACGCGTTCGCCTTTCGCGAGCGCGGTGGAGAATCCGGTCAGGCCGGCAGCGAGTTCGGAAAAACGAGGGTCGATGATCATGTCTGCGGTAAATAACGTCCCGACGTTTGGGCGTCGCAAGGGCGAAAGCACATACGGACCGCACGTAGCTCGGGATGCATTTTTCCCTCGGCTCATGTGACAAGTGACATGTGACGAGAACAGGGGGAGCAGACGCACCGTGGGGCGTGCTTGCTCTGTGGCCTTTCGTCATTGCTCCGAGGCCTCTGTGACCCATGCCCGGGAGTTTTCCTTGTGAGCGATCAGTGCTACCGGCTTGGTGCGCGCGCCGGAGCGTCGCCAGCACTGGCGCGCTGCGGAAAGCAAATCCGCGCAACGGCCTCGTCGAAGTCAGCCGCGCCGCGGATGATGTCGATTTCCAGGCGGAGATAAAACAGCGGTAACGCGCCGCGATACCCTTCCGCGATGCGCACGGCGTCCTTTTCCGTCGTAATCACGCAGTCGGCGCCTTCGCGCTGGGCCGCCGCAAAAATCTCGTCCAGATCCTCCTGCACGAAGCGATAGTGGTCGAGGAACCGTTCCCGCCCGACCACCAGCGCGCCCAGATCGCGCAGGAATTTCTCGAAGCTCTCCGGCGTCGCAATGCCGCTGAATGCAAATACGCGCCGGCCCTTGAGGAACGTCAACGGCTCGCGCGCGTCCGGGGCCTCCGGCGCGCTGCCGAAGCGCTGCAGATATTGCGGGCGATGCGCGCACTCGATGATGTCGACGCCGGGATTGTGCTCCTCGATCAACCGCTCGAGCTCATGGTCGCGCTGCCCGTTCGACTTGGTCAGAAAAACGTAGCTCGCACGCTTCAGATGCTTGATCGGTTCACGCAGAATGCCCCGCGGCAGGAGGTGGCCGTTGCCAAAGGGATTGGTTTTGTCGACCAGCAGCAGATTGAGCCGACCCTTCAGGGGCAGGTATTGAAAGCCGTCGT
>JANPIT010000561.1:0-3004 GCA_031425115.1 Opitutaceae bacterium
CAGACGCGCCCGCCCGTCCGCCCGGCGCCAACGCGGTCGACGCCTGGAGCCGGACCCACGACCGCATCTGGCTGGGCGGCGAATTCTGGGCGAATCCCATGGAGGATTGGCAGATCGCCAACGGCGGCGCAGAATGTCGGAGCCTCGGCGGCAATCGCAGCATCCACTCGCTGACGCACCAAATCACGAGCCCGTTGAAGGGCTTCACTATGTCGGTGCAGCTGTCGCAACTCGAGGTGCGAGGCAAAGACGGCGGCGGCGGGTTCCGCCTCGGCGTGCGCAGCGAACTCAACGAGTATCGCTCCAATTGCTTCGCCGCCGGAGGCGTGAACGCCGGCGTGGCGGACGGCCGGTTCCTGTTGGGTCCCAAGTCCGAGCCACTGACGGCCGCCGCCGACCCGAAGGCAATCGAGTTGGTCCTCTCCGGTGTCGCCAGCGGCGCCGACGTCACACTCACGCTCGAAGCCCGCGCAAGTGCCGGTGGCGCCAGTCTCGGTAAAGTCGTCCACACCGTGCCGGCCGGCAGCCTGCTCGGCAACGTTGCCCTCGTGAGCAACTACGGGCCGGAAGGCACGCAACCCGCGGCCAAGAAAAAACAATCCACCAAGGCCCCGGGCTCCGGCGCTTCGCGCTATCGGTTCGCCAATTGGAAAATGTCCGGCGACGCGTTCACGATCACGCCCACTCAGCGCTTCGGCCCCGTGCTCTGGTCCATGTATTCGCTGAGCGACTCGCGCACGCGCGAAGGCTGGGTCATGAAGATCAGCGCGCTGACCGGCCCCATGGGCGAGCGCGACAGTCACACGGTGGAGCTACACGTGCTGCGCGGCGGCGCGTGGCAATCGTTGGGCGAGGCCAAACTCGATCCCGATGCGTGGGTCGCTACGTTTCGCATTCCGCAGTGGGACGAGAAACGAGACACCCCCTACAAACTCGTCTACCGCGAGAAACACCGCGACGGATCCGTGACGCCCGACGAATGGACCGGCACGATCCTCGCCAGTCCCGCGGGCCGGCCGCTGCGCATGGCGGCGATGACGTGCCAGAACGACTACGGTTTCCCTTACGAGCCCGTGGCCCGCAACGTCGCGAAGCTGAAGCCCGATCTCGTGTTCTTTTCCGGCGACCAAATCTACGAGAGCCACGGCGGCTTCGGGATCATCCGCGAGCCGGCGGCGCCGGCCATCCTCAACTATCTGCGGAAATTCTACCAGTTCGGCTGGGCGTTCCGCGACGTGATGCGCCACGCGCCCACGCTCTGCATCCCCGACGATCACGACGTGTTCCAAGGCAACATCTGGGGCGAAGGCGGCGCGAAAATGTCCATCACTCCGGAAGATCCCGGAGCGTCATCGAAGGGCGGATACATCGAGCCCGCCCGGATGGTCAACGCCGTCCACCGGACCAACGTCTCGCACCATCCCGACCCCTATGATCCGAAGCCCTCGCTGCAGGACATCAGCGTCTACTACGGCGACATGGTTTATGGCGGCGTCAGTTTTGCCATCCTCGCCGATCGCCAATGGAAGAGCGGGCCCGAGCGCGTGAAGACCGGTGGTCCGCGGGCCGATCACGTGCTCGATCCGAAATTCGATACCCTCACCCTCGACCAGCCGGGGCTGGTCCTGCTCGGCGAGCGACAGGAGGAGTTCTTGAAAAAATGGGCGCAGGACTGGCGCGGGCATACCCTCAAGGCCGTGCTGAGTCAGACGGTATTTGCCGCCGTTGCCACGCACCACGGCCGGCCCGACGGCTACCTCAAGGGCGACCTCGACTCCGGCGCCTGGCCGCAGACTCCGCGTAATCGCGCGATCGATATTTTGCGCCCCGCGATGGCCCTGCACATCAACGGGGACCAGCACCTCACGACGCTCGTCCAATACGGCGTCGGTCAACAACGCGACAGCATGTGGTCCTTCTGCACGCCCGCGATCGCTGCCGGTTATCCGCGGTGGTGGCGCCCGGACGACGTGGGCATGGCGCACGCGAAGCGCCCGAAGCACGGCCACGCGAACACCGGCGAGTTTCTCGACGGATTCGGCAACAAGGCCTATGTCTACGCCGTGGGCAATCCGGAGGTCGCCAAAGCCCCGAACCGTTACGACCGCGCCCACGAAAAAGGCAGCGGCTTCGGCTTCATCACCTTTGATCCGGCGAAGAAAACCTACGCCATCGATTCGTTCCGCTTCCTCATCGATCCCACCGACGGCAAAGCCTCCAACCAGTTTCCCGGTTGGCCCGTGACCATCCATCAAACGGAAAACCGCGGCCAGAATCGTCTCGAGTAAATGACCATGCACCGCCCTAGCTTCCTCCACGCGTGCTCCGCCCTCGCGCTCACGTCGCTGGTGCCGCCGTTTGCCGGCACCACGATCTCCCGACTGCTGCTCCTCTGCTCCCTGCCTGTCGTGGGTCTCGCCGCCACTCGCGTCGAACTGAGCTTTGATCGCACCGTTCCCGCCATCGCCTTCTCCGCCGGCGAGATTGAGCGCGCAGCGGCGCTGGCAGCCGAGGGCGTGCCGCTCCGCGTTTCCATCGAGGCCGTTTCCGGCGCGGGTGGCGATCCCCAGTCCTACCGGCTCGAACGCTCCGGGCCCGAAAGCCTGCGGGTCGTGGGACAGGGCCCGCAAGGCGCGATGTATGGCGGGCTCGACATCGCGGAAGCGATTCGCACGGGCACGGTCGGTTCGCTGAAAAATTCCGACCACAAGCCGCACATCGCGCGGCGCGGAATCAAGTTCAACATCCCGCTCGATCTGCGCACGCCGAGCTACACGGACAGCTCCGACGCCGCTCAGGCGAATATCCCCGAGATGTGGGAGCGCACGTTCTGGACCGAGTATCTCGATGCGTTGGCGAGGCACCGCTACAACGTGCTCTCGCTTTGGAGCCTGCACCCGTTCCCGTCGCTGGTGAAGGTCCCGGAGTTTCCCGAGGTCGCGCTGAACGACGTCTGGCGCACCCGCGCCAAGCTCGACGACACGTTCCACTTTCATGGCACCGA
>JANPIT010000562.1:0-8936 GCA_031425115.1 Opitutaceae bacterium
GCGACCCAGCCGCCGATCGTGAAACTTTCCTTGATGATGTTCGAAATCGGCCCTCCTCCGAGCTTCGCGAAAACTTCGCTGATCAGCAGGCAGCCGACGAGAAAGACCAGTCCGACGAACAAGCTGGTTCGTCCACGGCGCATCAGCCGGCGAAATTCGCGCTGTTTCATTTCGGTGCGATTGGCGAAGTAGTGTTGCACCGCTTCCTCGACGCCGGTGGCGCGCTCCGCGGGAGGCCGCGTCGTAAGATAGATGACAAGTTCCAGCTCGCGGTCGTGCGATAACTCGCGAGCCGAACTGACAATAAACTCCTCCGCATCCGCATCGAGATCACGGTCGTCGAACGGCGAAGGGTCCATTGAGTTGAAGAGCTGCGCGAGCTCGCGCAGTCGCAACCGAATGGGATGGATTTCACCTGTGGGCATGACGTTTGGGTCAAAGTGCGAGTTTCGCTCCGAAGCGAGCGCCAGCGTCGACGAAACAGCGATCGAAGGGCTTCGCGCTGAAAAGGCGACTTTCATCCCACCATAGTAACACGCCAGCCGCGACGCACTCCGCGCCGTTTGGTCGACGTTGCGCGCATCTTGGCAGTCACGGTCATTTCGAAGAAAGACGTGCGGAAAATTTCCAAGGGTCCAGGACGGAGGCATCTTTCAAGGCCATTTGAGCGGCAGGGATTCCTTTCAGATAAGCGTCCCAGAATGAAACGGTGGTGGCCTTGACCGCACCGGTAATCGCCTCAGCGCCCGTGCCTCCAAACGAGACGTGATTAGCGCCGTCAATGAACACGAGATACTTGTCGCCGGGAGGGCTAAGATCGAAGGGTTGCCGCTTCCATTCAGGTCCCTGCCCTCCCGCACCGCGGTCGAGTGATCCGGTAATTGTCAGCATCGGGATCGCCAAGGCCGACCAACTGGAGGAAGTGAGCCCCTGTTGGCCCGGGCCCTGCGCCGAGATCGGAAGGATGCAGCGGACGCGCGCGTCGCGGAAGCTGCGTTCCTTACGGTCGCCGATATCAGCAGTGACTCCGCCTGTCAGCATCGCGGTATAAGCACCCAGCGAGTGTCCTGCCACGCCAACCCGGCTCGGATCGATTCGAGTCTTCAACGTGGGCACCGCGGTTTCGATTTGGTCGAGCGCGTCCAAAATAAACGTCACGTCACGGACGCGATTCTCGGTTTTGAGTGCGGCATGTTCCTTGAGCGCCGCGAGCCCAGCGGTCGGCGGTGGATCCCCCTTGCCTTGGCTTTTGCCTGCTCCGTCCAGATGTGAAGGCGCAATCACCACGTAGCCGTGTTCTGCCCAATGCCGGGCGATCGGGCCGAAAGCAGCGCGATCGGCTCCGAACCCATGCGAAAAGACGATGAGCGGTAGTTTATCTCCGCTCGTCGGAGAATAGACCCGGCACGCGATGTCACGGGCACGTTCCGCGTCGTGTAGCGTAAAATCGGCGACCGCACTCGGGACGGCAGCAGCAGTCGCCCACCCGAGTGCGAGAAAGATTCCGAGAAGGGCTGATCTCATTTTGGCGGATAAATCACGTGAAGCAAAACAGCAACCGGGGCCGGCATCGATCCCAGCCTGGAAACCTCTGATCTCGAGGTAAAGGGACGTCTCTCTGCCTCGTCGCAGGAGTTCAAGTCCAGGGATTCCCGCTTCGTTGCGCGAGTTTTGCGAGAGCATGGGCGCTTCTTGCGATCAGGCCGGCGAAGCTTGCGAACCGCGGCTTCCGAAACTCCGGTCTCCCCATGGCAGAATCCTGCAGGGCGCTGTTCGCATGAAAGCCATCTCCGAGCGGAACGCATTCGTTACGGCGTGGTGCTTTTTCGTGATCGCCACGGCGATTGGGCTGTTACTGCGCGTTCACGTCCTGTCGTCGATCCCAGGCGTGAACTACGCATTCGTGCTGCACGCGCATTCGCACACGGCGTTTTTGGGCTGGGTCTACAATGCGTTCTTCGCCCTCGCGCTCCACTTCTTCGTGCCACCGCCCGAGCGCGGAGGATTCACTCGCCTTTTCCTCGTCACGCAAATCGCCACCGTGGGCATGCTGGTGTCGTTCCCGTTGCAGGGATACGCCCGCGAGAGCATCGCGTTCTCGTCGCTGCACATGGGCTGTTCGGGCGTGTTCGCGTGGAAGCTACTTCGCCTGGGCGAAACGGTCCCCGCCGCCCGCACCGCTTTGGCCTGGGCGTTTGGCTTCATGGCTCTCTCGGCCGTGGGTCCACTGGCTCTGGGAGGAATCGCGGCGGCCGGGTTGCGGGAGTCGCCCTGGTATTCGATGGCGATCTATTTCTATCTCCATTTCCAATACAATGGCTGGTTCGTGTTCTTCCTGCTCGCCGTCCTGCTACAGTGGCGGCAGCGCGCCACCACCAGCGGGGAAATGACAGATGCAGCCGGAGCGAATCGTGCGGTGCACTGGCTCGCGGTGGGCTGCGTCCTCACCCTGGCGCTTTCCGCGCTCTGGATGACGCCGCCGACGTGGGTTCACGCGATCGGGATCGGCGGCGCAGCGGTCCAGAGCGTGGGCGTGGTTTTGCTAACGCGGGCGCTGAGCCGACCCGGCGCGTGCTTTCAGTCGCACCTCGCCCGGTGGCTGGCCGGAGTGGCCGCGGGCGCGTTCATTTTAAAACTCAGCCTGCAGTTTCTCGGCGGCTGGCCGGCGCTCGCCGCGCTCGTGACGCAACGGATGATTGTGGTGGGCTTCCTCCACCTGGTGTTTCTCGCCGTGGTGACGCCCATGCTGCTGGCGTGGGCGGTAGAGCTTGGCTGGATACGGCTGCGGATCGCCGGCTGGCTCGGACTCGCGCTACTGGCAGCGGGCACGATCGCCACGGAGTTGATGCTCTTACTCCCGCCTGCGGCCGGATTCTTCCCGTGGATTCCCGTCCTGTCGCGAGTCCACGAATCCCTCGCGTTCGCCGGCGGATTGATCCTCGTCGGCGTCGCCCTGCTGTTGACGAGTTTCAGGACGCACCCGCCGGCGGCGCCGCGGGCCGGCGGGCATGCTGCGCCGTAAGCCACCGTAACCGTTCGCCGATGCCTTCCGCGGCGGTAATCAACTCGGCGGCCTCGGTAACTGGCAGGTGGATACGACAGTGCCGCCGCCAGAGATCGAGCCACGCCTCGAAATGCCGCGCCTCGAGCGCGAGCGGAAAATGCTTTTGCGGCATCGGTCCGTCATAGCGGACCGGTCCGCCAGTCACATTGGACCAAAAATCCGCGATTTTCTCCAGGTGTGCCGGCCAGTCTACGATCCGCGCCGTGAAAATCGGACCGATCTCCTGGTGCTGACGCACATCCGCGTAGAAATGCCGCAGCAGGTAGAGCAACCGAGTGCGCCCCCCTAAACGGTCGAAGAGCGAGGCGGGCGACGCGGGCGTGTCCATGGCACCTCAACGAACGCAGGATTGCGCCAATGTCATCCCGGAAACACCGAGAATGAAATCACCTGAACCCTCCTGTCGTGCGGCGAAGTTTGGGCGAGATGTTCATCGTGGGTTCAATAGGTCAGCCGATAACTTGCGGTGATCTCGCGCCCGGCGCCGGTCCGCGCGAGTTTTCGGAGCAGATCGGAATCAAATGCGTTGCGCACGATTAGACCCAGGCCGTGCGTAAACTTTCCCCGTCGCAGCGGGTAGCTCGCGCTCAGGTTGGTCAGCGCGTATCCGGGATACTCGAGGCGGAAGCGCTGCTTGTCCTCGTAGCTGGCGATGAAGGCAGAGAGATAACTCCAGCTGGCGGCAAGCGACAGGCCCTTCAAGGGACCTGTCGCGATGGCGCAGGTCGCCGCCGCGCTCAAGTTCAGCGGTGGAAAACGCGTGAGTTCGCGCCCGACTTCCTCCGGCAGGTCCGGTGACGCGGTGGTGATCGCCTGCACCTGGCTGGCCCGAAACGTGAGCGTGAGAGGTGCCCACGGCTTCATCCGACCTTCAATTTTTCCACCGGTGTAGCGTTCCTCGCCTGCCGCCACGAGTTGCGGCTGCGTGTGGCTGGCGTCCAAAATAGGATCATCGTAGAGCGGATTGCGGCGCGAAATGTCGCGGTTGCGGAAGGTGAACACCGACGTCGTAAGCTCGAGCTGCCGCGAGGCGAAGCGCGCCTTGAACCCCGCTTCGTGCCCCTGGGTCGTCTCGTTTCCCTGGATACGGCCGGTGCGGGCATCGACCCGCGTCGAGGGGTTGAAGGCGGTGCTGGTGGTCGCAAAAAGCAGCAGCCGGCCTGGGATCGCCTGACGATTGACGCCGAGATGATACGTGAGCTCGCCGGCCGTGTCGTTCACGCGCGCCTGCGCCGGCGCCAGACCGGCGCGGCGGTCGTCGACGCGCAGGCCCACACGATCCTGCCGCAGGCCGGCGGTGAACACGGTGTGGCCCTTCGGCCGCGCCAGGCGTTCGCTGAACTCGAACGCGGAATAGCGCGTGCGCTCGCGGCGGTCCGTGAGGATGCGGTCGTAGAGCGTCTCGCGGTAAGGCGGGCGGGTGAAGTTCGGCGTCGCTGGATCGAAGAGACGCGCGCTGGCCGGCAACGCATTCCGCGCCGTTAGCGACAGGGCGCGTTCCTCCCGCAGGGAATTGCCGATCGTGTGGCTCGCGGCCAGCAGGAGCTTGTGCTCGCTGCCCCACGCGGCGAAACGCGCGGTGGCTTCCGCCCGTGCGACGTGGGCCCGCTGCGGCTGCTCGCTGTGGCGCGGCTCGCGCGTGCCTTCGAAGCGGGCCGTCGCCCGGTTGAAATGCCCCGTGGTGAAACGATCCTGCTCGATCCGTCGCCACCATGCCTCGACCCCCGCGCGCAGACCGACTTTCGGGTGCGGCTGCGCGTCGAGCACGACGCTGGCCACCAGACTGCGGCGACGGATGCCGGCATCGGGCCCGAAGACGTTGAAGTCCGCGAGAGGCAGGAACGGTCCCACGATTTTTCCGCCGGCTACCTCCCGGTATTCTGGGATGCCCGGCGCCGCGTTCGCCCGCAGCTGCAGGTAGTCGATTGAAACCAGCGTGCTTGCTGCCGCGCCGTGCCGCCAGGTGACGGCGCCGTTGAACGAGCGGGTCTCCGCCGCCACGAAAGCCTCCGGGCCCATTTTGCGGCTCCAGTCCACCGCGACGCGGTGCCAGGCGCGCTTTGGCACCGCCGGGCCGTTGATCTCGATCGCGGCGGTCTGACGCTGGCGTGAAGACAACGAATACTCGAGACGCTGGCTGCGCGTCGCGCGGGGGCGGTGCGTCCAGTAATCCTGGATACCGCCCGGCGCGCCGCGGCCCAGGACGGGCACGAGCGCCCCCTGGATCACGACGGTGCGCGCGGTATTCATCACGTCGATCCCACCCATGCGGGCGAATCCGTTCGTCAGAAGCGGCGTCGGAAATCCCCGCAGGCCCACCCGGCTGTCGCCCGTCGCCAGGTCGACGGCTGATGGCGTTGCGATGAGGCCGAGTTCCGCCGCAATGTCCGCTGTCGTCGGGCAATCTTCGATGGCCTCCGCGGAGATCAGGTCGTTCGAGAACGGGGCGTCGTGCAACTGGTGCTCGTAGGAGCCCATTCCGGTGGCGTCGAAGCCCGCGTCGTCCAGCTTCGCCTTCACCTCCACGCGCTCGAGTTGCAGCGGTTCATCTCCCGCGGTCACGGGGATTTTTCCGCCGGCGGGCGCTACCGGTTTAATCTGGGCGGTGAGCGGATCGAGCGCGACGCACACGAGGGCGACCATTAGCCGGACCACGCCGGAGCGGCGATCTGGAATCGTCGGGGGCATGGCTTGGTAGCGCGTTTGCCGTCACCACTCCGCCAGGGGCGTGCTTGGGGGTGACGAATCCGGTGCGCCCTCAGGAGCGAGGCGCACCACGATGCGTTGAAACTGATCCGTGGATACGCCGACGCTGAAGCCCAGCATGCGCGTGCCCTCGTTGCGCGCGTCGGTCGCGGCGGGCGGCGGATCGGTGGGAAATATCTCGAGGATGGCCGAGGCGGGTTCGATGACCTGGAACCGAAGGCGGCGGCCGCCTTGAACGAGGGTGGCGCGGCCTGCGCCTTCGATCGTCACCTGGGCGCGCGTGACCATCGCCCAGCGGACGGTGGCCGCGCGATCACCCGAGCGCAATTCGTCCTGCACCAGCGCGGACTGGTCGGGGTGCAAGGCCACGCCGCGCCGAGCGGCGGCGAGCTGGCCGCGATAGATGTCACTGAGATCGACGACCGTGCGGTTGGGTTTCGCGAGGACGATGGGCGCGTGGCCGTCCACCCGCTGCGCCTGGCCATCGACCGTGAGCACGTTGTGGCTGGAGGCGCCGAGGCGGAAGACGTTCCAGCGCTCGCCCGACTGCGCGCGATCCCACAGCTTGACCCCTTTCGCCTCCAGCGACTCGTAGTCCTGCATCCCAAGATCGTCCGCCCAGCGCACGCCGCCGGCGTCCATCACGAAACTGCCGACGTCCATGTGCGCGTGATTGGTCGAAGGGGAGCCGCCTTTGACGGCGATGAAGGTCGCGTTCGGTTCCCAACTGCTCCGGTGCAGCGCGACCGGGTTGGCGCCGCGGCCCGTCCAGGAAAGCGCGGGGGGCGGCGACGGCTTGGCCGCTCCCGGCGTCAGCCACAGGAGCGCGAGCGGCTCCGTCCGGTCGCGGTTCGAACGTCCCTCCCCCTCCCCTTCGAGCTTGCCTCGCTCGGACGCGAGGAGATGTGACTCCTGGCGCTGCGCGGCGAACCAGAACATGGCGGGCGCGAGACTGCGTCCGCCGCGTCCACAGTCGGCGTAGTTGAAATAATATCCCGACGGCCCGGTGACATGCAGATGGTAATCGGCCGTCGCCAGGAAGCCTGGTTGTTGTGCGAGGCCGAAATCCGTGCCGAGGACCGACTGCAGCGCGGAGATCAGAATGACGTTAAACGTGGTGCCGTAGCCCCAATAGCCGGGGCCCTCCGGATAGGCGCCATCCGGACTGTATTCGTGCATTGCGATCGGCACGGTGGTGATGGCGCGCGCGACGATCCGTGCCGCCAGTTCCGGTTCGCTCTCGGCCACTGCCAGCGCGCCCACGGTCACGCCGGCATTGCACACCTGGTTCCAGTTGTTGGTCACGCGCGTCCATTGATCGGTGACGAGACTGGGCTGGAGGCCTTTTTCCACGATGGCCTGCCGCAAGATTCTCCGGGTTGGCTCATCGAGCGCGGGATAGAGCCAGTCGTAACCGATGCCGACGGCCGTGGTCATCTCGCCGACATCGAGAAAGTGTTTCGGATTCCAGTCGGAGAAGGCGGCGACCGCGAGCAATTCGGCGCGCGCCCGATCGAAATACTTCTGCTCGCCCGTGAGCCGCCACGCGAGGCCGAGGTGCAGCACGCGCGAGAGCGCCGTGCGCGCTTTGTCGAGCAGGCGGCGACCGATAAGCACCCGCTCCACTGGTTTGGTCGCGAGCTGGCGATCGGCCTCCCGAATCAGGTTTGCGTATAATTTCCCCATCACCGGATCGGCGGAGATTTGACTTCGCAAGGCAGCCTCGCCCCCCGCCGGCAGATACAGCCGCGGGTGGGTCGCCGGAATCTGCTCGAGCCGTCGCGCGATTTCGGCCGGCTCCACTTTTCCGATCGCTGGCAGCGCGACGCCGGCAAGAAAAACGATCACAAAGGGTAACGGTGAACGCATAGGGCACCGCGACGCAGCGCGGCGTCGCGACGACACCCATCAACGACGGGCACGACCACGGCGCAACCGCTGTTTCCGCCATGCGCAGCTTTTGCCAATAAACGCACAGCGTGGCGCACTGATTCCTCCTGCTCGGAGCCGCTGCGAGCGCCGTCGCATCCGTCTGTCGGATACGCCACTTCAACGCACGGCTGCATGCGGCACTTAGGGCTACATGAAGTTGCCTCATTCGACGGCGGTCTTCCGAAATTGGACAAGAACCGCGCCATTCCTGCCAATCCATGCGCAGCGCACGCGCCGGCAATTGGATAGGATGAAGCGCTGGATTAGTTGCCCCCAAAGAAGACCGGCCGCTGGCATGTGGGTGCCGGCGGCCGGTCGATTCTTTTGGGCAAGGTCGCACCGACGGCGCTGAGCCACGGTTTGCAGCCGTCAGTCGACACTGCGCACGACAGCCAGCAGGTGATATTCGCCGCGATCGCCGAAGAGATAGAGCTGATCGCCCTTTGGCGCGCCCCACGTCGAGGGAGTTGTGCTGTTCGTTTAGCCGCGCGGGCGCGTGGGGCGCGAGCGTCACTGCCCTTTAGCCGGTCGAAAAAGAATCTCCCACGCTCCATCGTCGCGCACTTTCGCTTCGGGCGTGAAGCCGCGCTGCGCGAGCAGCGCGACGAGTGGCACCGGTTGAATCGGTGCGATCAGACACAGGGCCTGGCCCGGCTCGAGCTGATTGACGGCGTTCAAGATGGGCACAAGCGGAGGCTGGCCCGCTGCGAAGAGGGGGCGCACATCCAGCACGAAAGGCTCAAGTGGGTTCATGGGGAGAGTCTACGGGGCCAGCGGGCTATTGCCTTGATTCAAATCAACGGTCGCAACGAAATTACCCCTCATGCCCGCCAGTCCCGTCCCGGTCCAAGCGCTTCGCCGCACCGCCTTGATTGGCACGCTCCGACAGAGCCGGATGTTTGCGGATCTTTCCTCGGAGAACCTGGAAGCGGTCGCCGGAGTGTGCTCACTCAAGTCGCTCGACAAGGGCGAGCTGTTGTTTCGCGAGGGCGACAAGGCCGAAGGTTTCTACGTGCTGCAGACGGGCGCGATCAGCGTCTTCAAGCTGACGCCCGACGGGCGCGAGCAGATCATCTGCGTGTTTCGTCCGCCGGAAAGTTTTGCCGAGGTCACGCTCGCCACGGTCGAAGCGTATCCAGCCAATGGAGTCGCATTGGAGAACTCGAAGGTGATCCTCGTGCAGCGCGCAGGCTTTCGCGATCTGATCCACCGGCAGCCCGAGCTGTCGCTGCAC
>JANPIT010000563.1:0-13835 GCA_031425115.1 Opitutaceae bacterium
GAGCAAATCGCCCGCAGCATCGAAGGCGTCACAAATGTGCAAAACAACGTGACGGTGAAGACGCAGCGGTAAGGTTTGGTCTAATCTCGGTCCGTCAAAGAATACGCTGAGCGGCATGTAGCACATTGCGTCCCACCCTCAACCACGCGAGTGAGGGCGTCCATTTTTTTAGACACCTGACGACCGGCTAGGCTGCGACTAACAGGAATCTCACCCCATCGCGGCTTGCCGCTATTTTTTCTCATATACCGGAACCACTCGGTCCCCGTAAAAGATGAACGTGAGTCGTCCGGAAGCACCCGGCGGGTAAATATCACGCAAATCCACCTCTATCTTAGAGTTCTTCCCACCCTCATTCCATAGAAAATCAACGCGAGGAGTAATTGGGTGAGGATAAAACATAAACCCAACGTCGCCGTTCTTTGCGACTACTCCCCACTTGCATACATGATCCCCGAATGTAACGCGGGTATCGGTCAGTTCTATTCCTGACTTATTAAGAACCAAGACGTGGACTTCTGGGCGTAGCCCCATAACGCCACACCCGGACACAGAAACCAACAATAGAATACTTATGCTAAGAATGAGACAATTTTTCATTTTGGATACAGTATTTGTCGCACTCTTTTATCCCCCGTAATAGCCTCAATAATCTTGTCGGTTGCCCATCGCGAATCTCGCTTTTCTTTCATCTGTCGATCGCTATATTTTCCGGGGATCGGACTTAAGCTAACGCCAACACTTATTCCTTCCTGCCACATCTCATGCAATGCATAATTAGCCAGCTCGCGCCCAACGAGACCGACATTACCGCCCACATCGGAATGCACAGCGAGCGGTATAACAACCTCTCGGTATCTAGGATTAGATGGCGACTTATCAGGCCCCTCATGTATTGATGTAAGAGCGAACGTGCGCGCACGACGCTCCGCGCCCGCCACGAGATGCAGGACACTTCCTGTTTCTTCATGGATTCTCAATGCGTAACCAATGTTCACATTGTTCGGAAGGCCCATGCTCGCAACTGAATCAAACAATCCCATCCATCGTATAAAAACGCAGGGATACTTCTGTTTAAGTTTATTCGCGAAATCACGGGCTTCTATTGCACCGCGACTGTATCCGACGATGTCGAAAACCATGTCACCGTTTTTTATAAATTTTTCAGCCTCACCAATCATATAATCAACTCGCCGTCGTCCGCCGGCTCCAAAAGCTAGGCCAAAAATGTTAAAAATGCCATCCCTAGTTCCAGCTCCTGGAGTATAGCGCCTGTTCGGGTCGTTTGAAATATTATAAAGTATAAATACATTAGTTTCCTTACTTCTTGGCGCGTCTCGTTCGCCGTCGTTATTCGTCCCATCGAACGCGAAAAACGCAAGCCCGGTCGGGTCGGCCAGACAAGTCGGCGCATTTTGAACGAACGAGTAAATGTTAGCACCACCCGCTTCTTCAATCGGATCGCGGTTCAACCACCTTCCCTGCGCTGGAAAATAGTAGCGGTATCCATAGTAGAGATGCCCCGTCTCCAGGTCGGTATATTTTGTAGAAAAGCAGAACGGATTGCTCGCCACGAAAGAACCCTCCCGTTGCGTCATCTCCCCAAATGCGGTGTAATCGTATCTCGCGGCCAGTTTTGCGTCGGATGCTTGAAATAATCCTACTACGTTGCCGTTGCCGTCGTAAGACGGGAAATAGGTAGCGTTGGTGCTGCCGTCGCCGAGGAAGAGCAAACCGCCGATACCGCCCGCGCCTTGCATTCCGCCGCTCATATCCGCACCCCACACGTAGGTGCGCACCGAGGCGTTGCTACTGAGCGCATTCAACTCAGCGATCATGTTCCACCCGTCATAAAGGAACAGCGTGTGGCTGGCGAGCGTCCAGGAGACGCCGTTCCAGTTCGACACTTTTTTTGCGATCCTGCGGCTGCCTCCGTCATAGGCGAAATCGAGTCTTTTTCTAGGAACGCCGGCGGCTGCCGACGGCGCACTGGTCTCCATCGCCACTAAGCGATTCTCCCCGTCCCACGTGTAACGCCAGTTTGCGTCGTCGATGATGTTTCCGTCCGCGTCATGCCCAAACGACTCTAGCGACGCCGGGACCATGACAGTTTGATTGACGCTGGCCACCGCATCCTCCCCGTTCGGTCCGGCTAGGTTGCGAACACCATTGATGGTCAGTTGCACATTCTGAGCGGCGGTGCCGTTATCTACCGCTACCTGCCGGTGGAAGCGCTCGTTCTGACGAGAGGCCGGTTGGGGAACGCCGCCGTTTACCGCGACCGTGACCGTCGCGAGCGACTCCGCCGCACCCGTCACATCGACGACTCTCGGGACAGTTCGCCGCACATACTGGTTAAGGTCGTTCGCCGCATAGTTGGAGCTCGACCCATTGGTCGTCGCTGTGCGCCTGTTCCCGATGTCGTCGTAGGTCCAGGCGTAGTCCTGTCCGAGAGCGGCTACCCCTCCACTTAATAGCTTCTTACCCGCCGTTACTTGACCCAGCGAATCGTAGGCAAAGCTCCAATAGCTGTTGTCCTCACGCGTCCCTCGGGTGCGCTGATTGGCCGCGTCGTAGGTGTAGGCAGTGGAAATCGCGGTCCCCGAGGTCGGCGCTGAAGCGGTCGAGCGGAGGCGGTTTAGACGGTCGTAGTTCTTGGTCGTAACGAGGCGTTCTCCGCCGGCATTCCTAAATGCGACGGATCTCACAAGGGACGAGTCAGCATGATAGCCATAGGTCACGGAATTCTGACTGGACGTAACGGTGTCCAACCGCGACGCGGAGTCGTAGGTGTAGCTCGCCGACACGACGGATGGCACTGCGATGCCACTAATGCGGTGTGACTCGTCGAAACTTCGGGTAACGCTGAAACCGGCTAGCATCCCTGAGACATAGGTCTCTCCCGCCAGCTGGGCGGAAGGGTGGTAGGCCAAGCTGCGCACCCCCGCGCCATCAGCGATTGTCTTTGGCCGACCGGAGCGGTCGTAGGCGAACGTGACGTCCGGCGTGGTGTCAGAGTAGTCAGTAAGTTCCAAGTCGCCCGCGGCTGTGTAACTGTAGGTCGTCGTAATCACCGGCAACCGGACCCAACTGCGCGTCTGCATTCGGCCGGATGGCTTGTATGAATAGCTTGGGCCGGTGCCATCGGCGTAGCGCTTGTTCATGAGGAAGCCGCGGGCAGGATCGTAACTCCACGTCGTCACCGCCTTCCCACTATCGCCGGCAAAGTCCCGCCACGTGGTCAGCGTTTTAACTCTGCCCTGAAAGTCGTAGGTGTATTCGAGCGGAAAGGTGCGGGCGCCCCACGTCCGCTTCACCCCTCCCAGAGGCCAGTAGGTGTAGTGGACCACTCCACCATCCGGCTGGGTAACAGATGACACCCGCCCTGCCAGATCATAGATGTAGGTGGTCGTCTGGGCGTCATAGCCAGGCCCGCTGAAGGCAGTGTCTGGGTCGGGGGAAGTGGCGGTGTGGGTGCGATCGTCAGCGTAGTAGGTGAACGTAGCCGCACCGTTCCGCGCATCCGTGGAGACGGAAAGCCGTCCATGTGCGTCGTAGGCATAGCTGGTTCCCGCAACTCGCTCGTCCGCCGCGTTCCGCATCGTGGTGGAGAGCAGTTGATCGCCAGCATAGACTCCGATCGATTTAACCCCATCCGGCGTCGTGGTAGTAATGGTGCGCCCTCCATTGCTGTCGAGGGTTGTAACGGATTTCGACGTTACTCCGCGCACGGTCTGCCATGTGCGGCGCCCGTCGCTGCTTTCCTCCTCAATCGCGACGACGACGGGAGAGTCCAGACCGTCCGTCTCCCAATTGAGGGTAACCAATCGGTGCACCGTATAGCTGGCAGCTCCTTCAGTCTTGGTGACAACCGTCCGCGAGGTCTTCTTAATATGATCGGTGCCAGTCAGATCGATCGACTGATTGCCGTTAATGTCCACGGCGACCATCTCCTGTTCACCCCGCCCATTATACGCGAAGAGCACCGTCACACCGTCCGGATCGATTCGACGTGCGACCTGGCCGGAGGCGTTATAGAACGACTGCGTGACGGCGCCATCCGCGAAGACCATTTTGAAATCGCGGCCCGCGAAATCTGTGTAATGCTTGATCCACTCGGTCGCGGTCAACTGACCCTGACTGTCACCGTTGACAGCGACCTCTTTCACGAAAACACCCGTGACATCGACACCGTATTCAAAGGTGCGAGGCGCAACCGCTGTGCCACTGATGCTGAGTTGCGAACCATCGCGAGCAGTAACTTCGATGACGGTTCCGCCATTGGGTCTGGTAGTGGTGCGCGTCATCCGGCCTGTGGAAGCATCGTAGCTCTCCGTAAAGGTCGTCAGTCGGTTCAGCGCATCGCTGGATTCCATCAGACGACCCGCGAGGTCGTAGGCTCTCGTTTCCCGTGGCATTTGACTACCATCAGTCCCGATACGCACGACAGACCTCACTCTGCCCATCGCGTCATAGGCGGTCTTCGTGGAGATGCCGGAACGAGTTACCAATTCTCTCCGCCCCAACGGGTCGTAGCTATAAGTCGTAACCAGACCGGTTCGATCACGCTCGGAAGCAAGCCCGCAGCAGGCAAACGAGCGGGTGACCAACGTGCCGTCGTTGTATTCCATCCGAGTGGGACGACCGAAAACGTCGAACTCGGTGGCGGTCCAGCCACTCACTTCGAGCCCACTGGCGATATCGCCGACAGATTCCCCGATGATCTGGCCGGCGGCACTCCTCAAAGTAACTGTGCGGCTGCCATCGACGATGTCGTCGAGCGAGGCGTTGGGTTGGCCAGCGCGGACGACCGAGGTGACGGTGCCGTTCGGCGCGGTGGAGTAAGTGGTAAACGTCGCCGTTCCATCCGGGCTAATCGATTGCCTGATGCGCGAAGCAAATGTGCCCGCGGCATACGTCAGGACTCTCGTCACCAGATTCGTACCCGCATCCCACGCAGCTCCGGCGATCGTTGCTTCGATCTCACTCCGACTTTTGCAAGCATCCAATCCGAGCACCACGGACCGCGACCAATGTATAACATAGCTGCGCCCGGTTTCCCGTCCGAGCATGTTATCAATCGTAGTTTCACGGCTCTCAGCGACTCCGTCTCCATCCGCATCGGGGATGGTGTCGTAGACAGTCTCTGTCACGCGGCAAAGCGCATCGGTCACCGTATTCGGCGGCGCGTTAAGAAACGGCCGAACGGACTTGAGAACGCGACCGGTGCCATCGTAGGTCAGGCGCTCCCAATCTCCGCGGGCATCGGTGCGCTGTTTCAGCCGCCTGTAGTTGGGGTCGGAGTTTGGGAGTGCCTCATAGAATTCGTAGGTCGTCGTTAGCGCTGCGCCGTCGGGATCGAGCACTTCGCGGATGAGTTCTTCGCCCCAAACAAACCTACGATAAGTGCGCGCGACCTGGGAGACGACCTGGTCTGCGCTGTTGCGCACTGTGTTTGTCCTTACCTTGTCGCCACCAACGGTCGTCTCCACCTCGGATTCCTTCCGCAGTCCGTCGGCTGTGCTCAACAACCACGTGGAGGCGGCGGAATCGAAACTGTATTCGGTTATTTTGACAGAGCTGCCCCGCATTTCGGTGATGCGGAGTCGCTTGGTTTCACCCGCGGTGGGGTTCTCGAATCTGTAGGTAACAAAGGGAGAACCGGTCAGCGCGTAAATTTTGGTCACCGGATCTTGCGCGCCGCTCTGCCCTGGTGAATAAAACCGCACTTCGTATGACGACGCGTTCAGGACGACGATATCGACCAGGGTTTGCGGCGCTCGCACCTGACGAATCAGTTCCCCGCTATCGCGAATGGCTTCAAAGCCGTTTCCTTCGGGTATAGCGGGCAACAGCAATCGAGGAGTATAAATTCGTTCCGTGATCGAGGGAGAGTCGATCAGCAACCCTCCGCCGGAATAATCGCCGGTGCCTTGTCCCAGATTCAACCACGCTTTCACACTGCCAAGGCTAAAATCTCCGCTGCCAGGCGGACTGTCTTTGCAGGGTGGCGCCAGTCGGGCCTCCACTTTCTCTACGGTATAGTCGATGTCTTTCTTCTTTACGTCGACATCGCCCTCGATCGTTTGGATCCCGGCTTCAACCCGCCTCTGCACCACGCGCACGCGTGGCTCCCCCGCGCCGGGACTGTTGTGCAGCTTTTCCGTGTAGTGCACGGTGAAAATATAATCACCCGGGCATCTGAAATCGAATTTCGCTTTGTAGTGGACTTTGCGATAGGAGAACGATGAACCGGCGAACGAGGTTCGGAATGCCACGTTGCTCGAACCGGCGACTTCCAAGAGCAGGGCACGCTTCTCCGCATCGGTCTCCGTGTCTTCCTCTGAGAGCGTTTCGGCGACTTCGCCGCTTGCGCGCATCGAAGAGGGTCCAAACTGGAGACCGGGGACGCACTCCAAACCGGTGGTCTTACGCTGAAGCCGCGTGAGACCCACACCCACATAAACCGGCTGCACCGGTCCCACGACGGGTGAAACACGAGGAACATAGAGCAAGTCGGGTCTGCCACCCGCCACCGGCATTCCGCCGGGAATGGGAGATGCGCTCGACGATAGATACTTACGATTGGTGGCGTGCCTTGCTTGCGTCAATTGCCCCGTGTTCTTGTCATAAACCTCTTCAATATCCCACGTATCGGTGGTCACCGGTGTGTTCCCCGCCCTTACGCAGACGGCCGGCCCGACCTGACCCCAGTAAACATAGTTAACCTCAACGAACACTTGAAACATCGTCCCCTTTGCAAAGGTGACGGTGCCGCCATTTCCACGACTGACGCCGCCCACATTTAGGCGGCTGCTCATGACGCTGAGTGGTCGAGAGTCTTCTGCCGTCGACACTCCGCTAACAACAAACGTCACATCATTGGCCGTCTCCGATGCAACCGTTAGGTGCCCACCACCAACAAATGGGCCGCCTCCGTAGATACTCGACGCATTCGCAAATGAAATGTGTGCCTCAGCTGCACAGGGCTCCGCGTCACAGTTTCCGGACTGGCCATATTCCGTGATATTCATTTCACCCGCAACCGTGCGCTTGCGGTATCTCCTGGGCGGAGACGACGGACTTGTGAGTTCGGTGAAGCCCACGAGTGTTGCCGTCGCTTCCCGCGATTCGAAGACAATCTCAATCGGCAGAATGACCGCGCCAACGGTGCAGGTTTGCGCACGCACCGGAACAATGAGCGACGCAGCGATCGCAACGGCTACAAAAGTGTTACTATATTGAAGCTTCATGGCAGATCAGCTTACCGGCTTGGACTATAGAGGCGGAGGTTGACGACTCCGGCTGTGTCGCTCATGGCGCCCTTGATCGGATTGCGGCCGAGTTGATACTCTTGCAAATTCGTCCAACCATCGCCGTCCGAATCACCATTCGCGTCGTTCACGCCAGGGTTTAGCCCATACCGGTGCTCCCAGCCGTCGGGCATCCCATCGCCATCACTGTCGATCACATTGGCTCGGGTGCCTAGAATATATTCCCGGATATTCGTCAGACCATCCGCGTCCTGGTCAGCGTTGCGATCGTTTACAGCCGGACTCATTCCGTTCGCCACTTCCCACCGATCGTCCAAACCGTCTTTGTCGCTATCGAGGAATAGCGGGTTATCAAAGCCCGCCAAAATATCGTCGAATGAAGTCGCCAGTGAAACGTGACCTTGCAACGAAATGTGCTCGAACAGCGACCGAGCGCTATCGCTGAAGCCCAGATCAAACGCGATGAGCCGCCCGCCTGCGTAGACGTCGAACCGCTTGCTCGCGAAATCCATCCGCACCGTCAAGCGGTGCCACGCCAGGGCCCGGCCGTCGGCCGCCAGTGGAACCTTGTCACCTACCGTTTCCCAGGCGCCGCCGCCAATCCCGTCGCCGTTCAGCACCTGCCATTCCCCTTCCGATCCATTTTGCACCAAGGCCATTCGTGCGACATCGGTCTGCAGCACCGTCGCGGCGGCAACCGATCGCCCCGCCACCGGCCGGACAAATAGATCGGCAAATACGATCGACTGTCCCGCATACGGTGGAAACGCGTGGCCGATCTGGCCTGGTGGGGCGGCGCCGGCTACCGTTACCCCGCGCAGGCCCGTGTAGGCGTTGGTTTCGGTGACAACTGCGCCGCCTGTCGTCGTCCACCCACCCTGCCCGGCAAGCGGGCCCACCACGAAACCGTCGCTCGGCTCGAACCCGGTGAAGTAGGGCAAAACCGCTTGCACCGTAATCGAGCGGGGCCCGGACTCAGCACTCGCTCCCCCAGTATCGATCGCCTTTGCAGTAAGCGTATAGGCCCCGGGTGGCACGCTCAGCCACGAAAATGCAAACGGCGCGGTTCCGCTCTCGCCTATCTTGGTCACGCCGCGAAAGTATTCGACGCGGGCGATTGCTCCGTCGGTGTCGCTTGCCGTAGCCGAAAGCATCACGGTCGCCGGCCCACTATACACGGCACCGTCGACGGGTGTCAGCAAGGCCACCGTCGGAAGCTGGTTGGGGCTCGTCACCGAGACCATAACGGGACTCGAGTCGGTGACGCCCCCTCGATTATCGTAGGCGCGGGCTACAAACTGAAAATTGCCGACGGCGAGATTCACGACGCTCAGTTCAAAAGGCGGAATCGCGTCTTCTCCCAATTTCGCGGTGTCTCTATAGAACTCGACCCGCGTTACCGTCCCATCCGGGTCGCTCGCCACAGCGGCCAAGGTAAAGTTTGCCGGCGCAGTAAAACTGGATCCGGATGACGGCGCAGACAAGAGCACCGTCGGCAGTTGGTTAGAGCTAACGCGCGCGCTGAGCTTAAGCCGGCCATTGCCGTTCATCGTCAGGCGATCGACCGTGACGCCGCCGACCACGTGGCCACCACCATTGATCGTTAAAGTTCCGTCGGGTGCGCTGACGTAACCATAAAAGCTGGCCCCGCCGTTGAGAGTCATTCCCCCAGCACAAATCCGAAGCGTGAGCCAATCCGGATGCAGCAATGAGCCCATCTCACCGTTCGCAATCAGACCGCTCGCAACGGTAATCACGACGGGACCGACGACCTGCAGCTGCACTTGGCCATTCAGCGTGAGGCGCTGGAAATTATAAACGGAAGCGTCCGCGCTGCCGGCCACGCCGAGCGTAAATCCACTCGCTCCGTTTGCCGTGAAATCGCCGTAGGTTCCCGGTGGAATCGCCAACCGTCCCACCGCAGCATTGAGGGTCAGGTCTCGCAGCGTGGTGAAGTCACTGACGCTCTGGCCCGAGGAGTTGATGCTAACTGCACGGGTCCCCGCAGGCAGCGGTGGCGCGCTCACAGCAGGAACCGGGACCGCGTTGGTCCTCCGCACGGTGTGGCGCAAAGAAGCGTTGCCGTTGAGGGTAACTTGATAGTTCGCGGGAGTCGCACTCCCGTCGGCGTCGAGCGTTCCGCCGTAGGTGGGTTTGCCATTTAGCCTCACGGTCGGGCTGCCCGGCACGAGCAGGTCGCCCGTAATGACTCCCGTTCCGTTCAAGGTAACACTCTCAGGCAGCATCTGCTGCACGGAGCCTTCGATGAATCCACCGTTCAATGTCGGTGCATGTCGCACCAGCGCGGTCCCGCTTGTCTGCGCCAAACCATCAAGCACGGAGATCAGAGCGACCAGCCAGAGCGTGGCGCGCGCGGGCAGTATGCAGGGTGCTTTCATAGAGCAGTCGAGTTATCCGGAAACCATCACAACAAGAGGACTACCTCTATAGCGTCGGGCTACTGACGGATGCTCGCCAAGCGCCGCGTCTACCCAAATTCAGGTATAGCGGGGAATTGCTATCAGCGTAGATTAACTAACCGACCGGAGTCCGCCAAGCCCACCCCGACGGTGATTCCATCGCTCGTTTGGCACGGCGCCTTCCCTACAGCCGCCGCCTCCCTTCCAACTGTGCGGGCGATGCAAATGTTGGACGGCAATACTCGTCAAGCCGTGCGGATTCTTCCTGGCAGATCGCTCGTGCCGCCCATCGGCCAGCCTCCCGGCGCTGCGTTATCGCATTAACCGGCCTACCACTCCCACTCCCCCCATAGCACTCAACCGCGCAAGCCGGATCAACCCAGGCAACTCGAATTAGCTCCCCGCGCAGGTCGGGATATTACCCAGCCCCCCGCCGATTATGGGTTTGTGATGAGGGCGCCGCGCGGCGAGAGTCGCGCGTGCCCGTTGCCTTCCTGCACCTCGTATCCCCGGAGATCTTCCTGGCGGACGCTGGCTGGACCGATTCCTCCGCTGCCCTCCTGGGCGGCGCTCTCATCGGACTTCTCGCGTGGCAACTGTGGCGCAACCAACGCGCCTACGCTGCCGAACTTGCGGAACAGGCCGACCTCGTCGCTGACGCCGAGGGCAAGGCCGAAAAAGCCCGGCTCGCCGCCGAGGTTCTCGCCCGCGAGAACAAGGCCAAGAGTGAGATGATCGCCACCTTGAGCCGCGAGATTCGCGGCCACCTCAACGGCATCATCGGCGGCGCCGACCTGCTCTTCGATCACTCCCTCAAGCCCCGTCAGCGCGAGAACCTCGCCACGCTGCGCGCCTCCGCCGAGTCGCTTCATCAGTCGCTCAACGACGTGCTCGACTACTCCAGTATCGAGACGGGCCGTATCCAAATTTCGCACACCCCCTTCGAGCTACGCCAGCCGCTCATCGAGGTCGTGGAGACGCTCGCCCCGCTCGCCCAGCTAAAGGGACTGGAGTTGGTGCTGATCAGCGCGCCCGATTTGCCGATCCAGGCCACCGGTGACGCCGTGCGACTCCGCCAGGTGCTCCTCAACTTGATGTCCAACGCGGTCAAGTTTACCGCCCACGGGCGCGTCGTGCTGCGCGCCACCACGATGCCGGCCGCGTCGCACGCGCTAAAACCCGGCACGACTCCGCTTCATTTTAGCATAACCGATAGCGGCGCAGGCATCCCCGAGGCGATTCAGGCCACGATCTTCGATCGCACCACCGAGGCCGACGCCGCGTCACCGCGCAACTTCGGCAGCTCCGGCCTCGAACTCGCGATTAGCAAGCGCCTCGTCGAGCTGATGGGCGGCAAGATCGGCGCGCGCAGCCTCCCCGAAGGCGGCTCGGAGTTTTGGGCCGAGCTTGCCCTGCCCACCGACCCGATTGCCCCGCCCGAGCCTCCCGCGCGCACGACGTCGCTCCACGTCGTGGTGCTCGACGATCTCGCGGCCGCACGCGTCGCCGCGGTCGGTATGCTCACCGCCCTCGGCATCGATCAGGACGCCACCGATAGTGTGGCCCAAGCCCTCGTCCTTTTGCGCGACGCCTCCGACACCGGGGTCGACGACTTGGTGTTGCTACTGGACGAGTCGGTCGCCCGCGACCGCGGCGGGGAGCTCACGCCGATTCTAGCCAACGACGCCGCCCTGCGTCGCACCCGTGTCGTGCTGATGACGCGGGAGCCGGAAAGCGTCGCGAGCAACAAGCCGGCCATGCCAATCGCCGCGGTGCTCCGTAAACCGCTCCTCCGCGCCGAAGCGCTCCTCGAATCCTTCGGCGGCACCCCAGTCTCCCTGCCGAACTCGCGCGCCCCATTTCCGTCGCCCGATGAGGCGAAGCCCGCCAAACGCAGCGGTCCGCGCGTGCTGGTCGTCGACGACGATGAGATCAGCCGTTCCGTTAGTTTTCAGTTGCTCGAGATTCTTGGCTGCCACGTGGAGCTCGCGGTGAGCGGCCCGGAGGCGTTCGAGCGGGCGCGCATCTCGCCATTTCAATTGATCCTGATGGATTGCCAGATGCCCCACATGGACGGCTTCGAAGCCACGCGGCGCATCCTCGCCGCCGCGCAGGGCAAGGCGCCGCCCATCGTCGCGGTCACGGCGAACACCTCAGACTCCGATCGCGCGCAATGCTTTGCCGCTGGTATGAGCGACTTCGTGGCCAAGCCCGTGCACAAAGTCGACCTGGCGCGCGTCCTACAACGCTGGATACCCGCCGAAGCCGGACGCGCCAAATAACGCGAGCCGCCTTACTTTCCCACCGGCACCAACTTCAGGTCGACCATCAGGTCCGCCGCGAGTTTCTCCAGGTCGGCCCGCACTGCCGCTAGTTTCACCTGCGCCGGCACGAACACGGTGGCCCGTGCCTGAAAGAGCACGCCGCCATCCATCGGCGCACTGACGCGCTCGGAGACGAGTTCCTCGACGTTGACGCCATGCGCCGCAAACACGCTTGTGACGCTGCGCAAAATTCCTGGCCGGTCGTTGCCCACGAGTTCTACGGTGGCCAAGGAGCCCGGCGCAGTCAGTGCGTCCGTCACTCCGCCCTCGGCGTGGATGATCACGCGCAAGCCGTCCACCTCGAGGGTGCGCAACGCATTGACCAATTGATCGCGTTTCTCACGCGAGACCTCGACCCGCAGGATGCCCGCGAATTGCCCACCGAGCCGGCACATCCGGCTCTCGAGCCAGTTGCCGCCGTAATCGGCGACGCGCGCCGCCACCATTTGCACCAGACCGGGCCGATCGGCGCCGATCACCGTCATCACGAGAGTCGCGAGCATAAGAGAGAGGAAAAGGGTTATCGATTATTCGTTATCGCGCATGGGCCCTGATCGAAAGCCAAGGGACAGCCCAGACGAATGCGCGATCACAAACAACCCACAAGCAACGACTGGCTTGTCCCTACTCCTCGAGTTCCACGTTCCAATAAGCGACGTCGAGGAAATCCTTCCACACTTCGTGCTGCCGGTTACCGAGCACCAGTGAGATGACGGGCCGCCACTTCGGGCGCACGGGCTTCCGAATCAGCCGCATGCCGGCCTCGTGCGGGAGGCGGTTCGCCTTTCTCGTGTTACATTTGATGCACGAGCAAACAATGTTCTCCCACGTCGTCTTCCCACCGTAATCGCGCGGGATGACGTGATCGAGATTGAGCTGCTCCCGGGGCATCGCCCGCGCGCAATACTGGCAGGTCGCCTTATCGCGCTCGAAGACATTATTCCGCGTCAACTTCAGCTCCTTGCACGGTAGCTTGTCGAAAAACGTCAGCAGAATCACCCGCGGCAACCGGATGATGCGCGTGGGCGTGTGCACTTTCTCGAGTTCGACGATCGGCGGATTGCTCACCGAGAAATCGATCCAGCCCAGCATCGAGAAGGTGCGGAAATCATCCTCATGATGATGGACCACCTGCGCGTGCCCGCGGGCCAGCAGCCCGAAGGCGCGCTTGGCGCCAATCACGTTAACCGCCTGCCACAGGCGGTTCAGCACAAGCACCGGTTGGTCGAGCGCAGCTTCCACGGGGACAGGGCAATAGCGGCGCTCCCGACGGACTGTCAAGGGCGCGGGCCGCGCAGACCCGAACGGGGCGTTACGTTTGCGTTTCGTCGCCCGCCCGGGCCGGGGCCAGTGCAATGCCCTTCAATTTGATGCCCGCGAGCTTCTTCACGATGAAGTCCGCCTCGGCCTCCTTCACATCGACGAGCGTATGGCGTTGGTGGATATCCATCGCGCCGACCACCGTGCCGGGCAGCCGCGTCACTCCCGCGATCTTCCCCACGATATCTCCCGGCGTCACCACCTGCTTGCGGCCCACGTTCAGGAAAATGGTCGCCATCCCGGGCTCACGGCCCGTCCGCGCCGGGCGATCGAACTTGGCCTTGCGCACCACGGCATCCGCCGGCGATTCACCGGCGGGCGCGTCTTCATCGGCCTCCGGGGGTGGAGCGACTTGACCCCAAGTCGCTTCGGCCGCCCCCCGATCCCGCGGCTTGGGGTCAAGCCGCACCACCACAGATTTCGCTTTTGGCGCGCTCGCTTTCGCCGCCCAAGCAGGCGCGGGCTTTGCGTCGCTCGGCGTGCCGAAGGTGGCCGGC